>JAITTF010000049.1 GCA_031287215.1 Bacteroidales bacterium | reverse complement strand
GTTATGAGCATATTCCTATTTAAAAGGAAATATTGTTTGCTTGAGCCGTGTGAGGGGAAACTTTCACGCACGGTTCTTAGGGGGGAAAGCACCCGCAAGGGTGCTGACCTACCCGACCCTGATCTTTCCACGATTGCATATAACCATTTACTGAACAACCAAAACGGATACAAGAAAGTGCCGAAGTTTTATGTGATAAATTTTGATGACCCGTCAAGATCGCACCGATGCAATCCCATCAATCCCTCTTTTATGAATGATATATCGGATGCTTATGAATCGGCCTATACCATAATGCTGAATTTAAACAAAACTTGGGTGCAAAAACAAGGGGATTTTTTCGTAGAGTCACCCATCATTCTTTTTGCAGCTATCATTTGGTATTTACGTATTTATGAGGATGGAAAATATTGTACTTTTCCGCATGCGATAGAATTTTTGAACAAGCGGTACGAAGATATTTTCCCGATCCTGACATCTAAACCTGATTTAGAAAACTATCTTTCTCCTTTCATGGACGCCTGGCTCGGTGGAGCTGCCGATCAATTGATGGGGCAGATTGCATCGGCTAAGATTCCGCTTTCAAGGATGATCAGCCCTCAATTGTATTGGGTAATGAGCGGTGATGAATTTACACTGGATATCAACAATCCCGATGAACCGAAGATATTGGTAGTCGGTAATAATCCCGACAGGCAGAATATCTATGGGGCAGCACTTGGCTTATACAATAGCCGTATTGTAAAATTAGTTAACAAAAAAGGACAATTAAAAAGCAGTATTGTTATCGACGAGTTGCCAACAATTTATTTCAAGGGACTGGATAACCTGATCGCTACAGCCCGGAGTAACAAAGTGGCTGTCCTTCTGGGATTTCAGGACTTTTCACAGTTGAAACGGGATTACGGGGATAAAGAGGCCGCAGTAGTAATGAATACAGTAGGTAATATTTTTTCCGGCCAGGTGGTCGGAGAAACAGCAAAAAACCTAAGTGACCGTTTCGGAAAAGTGTTACAAAAGCGAACATCTATGACAATTAATCGCCAGGATAAATCAACCTCCATTTCCACACAGATGGATAGCCTGATACCGGCCTCCAAAATCAGTAATTTAACACAAGGGATGTTTGTGGGTGCTGTAGCTGACAACTTTGACGAGCGTATCGAACAAAAAATATTTCATGCAGAAATTATTGTCGATAACACTAAAGTAGTGGCAGAGACTAAAGCCTACAAGAAAATTCCGGTTATTACCAGTTTTGTAGATGAAAATGGTATAGATCGGATGAAAGAACAGATACAAGAAAATTATAATCGGATCAAAGCCGAAACGAAACAAATCGTTGAAAATGAGCTGGCCCGTATTAAGGCTGACCCAGAATTGAGTAAACTGTTACCAAAAGAAGAGTAATATACACATAGGGGGAATCCATACGGATTCCCCCTATGCTTAGCCCCTTTATCTCCGGTAGCTTTTTTCATCATCACGATCCATTCTCGCCTCCAACTTTTTTATTAATTTATGCAAAAATGCAGTCCTGCTCCCGCTTTTCGTGCGCATTTTATAATAGAAATCAGAGCACCGTTCAATCTTTATATTAAATGTTTCTCCTAAGAATTCTACAAAAGCCATAACCTCGGCATCTCCATTATTAACACATCCGGCTTCCAATATAGCATATGCCAACTCTACGAGGTTAGATATATCTGCTGTCCACAGATATTTTTTACTCATTTTTCTCTTTTGAGAAGGAGAAGAAGATATATTTTCCAATTTAATCAGCTTAATTGCACAATCCAGCATCTTTATAGCTTTAGAAAGGTAAGCCAACATTTCTTTTTTTTCCCGAGTTGTATTCAGTTACACTGTTTTGTATGGATACAAATTCTATACGGGTGTAATTTAATACAAAATAAGCAGATATCGTATCTCCGGCAGATTTGCAAAAAGAAAATAAAACCTCGATAAAATTACCATATACATTTTGAATGTCAGTATTATCATCATTTTTTATATGTGAAAAAAAATCTGTATTTAATAATGTCTCCATAATTATTGTTTTTATCATTTTATCAAAATATTGCAATTGTAGAAAAGAAAATATTTAGGTTTCAACTCCTAAATATTTTCTTTAATTGGGTGTAATAGAAGAAAATTAGATTGAAGGAAGAATAACAACTTATTTATTATTCAAAAGTTGGATCATAATGTACCGATACTATATTCAATCATTCGTAATTTCTACTAAAGAATAGTACCTGTATTGTGACATAGTATGAATGATCTCCTATATAACTGGAATATAAGAGATCTGAAATATCTTTTTTTTGCCTTTGTTCTTCATTAAGTTATCACTCTATCCAAATTCTACTGTTGTTTTAATTATGCAGTGATAATATAGGGTGCAAACCTTTTATCGTTTATAGAAACAAAAATAAGCATGTTAGATTGTTTATAAGTTGATAAAATAGATAAATATAATGTGATTTATTGATCTTTTAGAGGAAATTAAAATTTCACAGACAATAAATACTACCTTTTTTTTTATAAATTGCTTAAAATATAAAAATGTTAAAAAGGCTAATTTTATTTCATTATGAATTATATTTGATGATATAATATACAAAAGTAATAATGGATATATATTTTTTATTATTTATGCGCTTGGAATAGCGCTTGAATTAAAAATAATCATATATTTGCGATATATTATAGAATATAAGCATTGCTTATTGCTTATATTGTGATAAGGTTTATATTTGGATTTTATTGCTATGGAAATGATAGACACTGTTATTTCAAATATTTTTTGGTCTAATAAAATCAAGAATATGGAATATTCAAATCCTATTATAGGTAATGAATACAACTCCGTATGCAAATATATTTTGATTGATAAATTAAGTTCTTACTTAAAGATTTCAAAGAATAATTCTTTATCAAAATTATCAGTAATATCCTCTATTTTTTCATTTTTGTTATATAGAACAATTGATGATTTTAATGATGTTATTCTCATATCTCCATCAGATAAATTATCTCTTAAGAATCCAATTCTTCTGAAATTTGAAAATAAAATCGATGTTAGTTTTAAAGCCTTTTTAAATCATGCTGCGGTTGAGGTAAAAGAAGCA
Source organism: Bacteroidales bacterium (assembly GCA_031287215.1). GTDB lineage: Bacteria > Bacteroidota > Bacteroidia > Bacteroidales > WCHB1-69 > JAGVVH01. The sequence continues at coordinate 152 of JAITTF010000049.1, read as the reverse complement.
TATATCCATAGATCGTATAATGATAAGCTTGATTTAGAAATGTATTCAGGTTTTTCTATTCGATATGATGAAGTAAATCAAGATAATTTAAACAATAATATTTCATTATTTTACCAAGAGTTTGAAAAAGAAATAAAATTCACTATTTCTTT
>JAITTF010000050.1 GCA_031287215.1 Bacteroidales bacterium | reverse complement strand
GCGGTAGAGGCATGTGCACGATGAGCAGCTCCGAAAGCGTCATTGACGTACAAATCGCCCAGAGAAGCGATTCTCTTTGCAAATTCTATATCGCCGTCAGTCTCTTCTTTATGAAATCTTATATTTTCTAAGATGCCGATAGACCCTGGTTTCAGGGCATTGATTTTCTCTTCTACTTTTTCATCCAAAACATCTCCCAGAAAATAGACATCTTGTCCCATAATTTCCGACACGGCTGAGGTGATATGATGTAACGACATTTCCGGTACTACACTACCTTTTGGACGTCCAAGGTGAGACATGAGAATGGCAATGCCGCCATCATTGACAATTTTTTTAATCGTAGGCACTGTTCTGTCAATACGCATCGTACCTTCAACTTCTCCTTTTTCGTTCAAAGGGACATTGTAATCTACTCTGACTAAGGTTTTTTTGTTTTTAAAATTGATTTGATCTATAGTTTTCATAATTTTTTAAATAATAAACTGCAAAGTTACATGAATTTTTAATATGATTAGCTAAATTATTGTTTTTTTTTGTAATTTTGCAAATTATTATGAGTAAATGATATGCTGAAAGAAAAAAGAGTGTGTGTGGTTTTGCCTGCCTATAACGCCGAAAAAACTTTGGAAGTTACCTACAACGAAATTCCTTTTGATATTGTAGATAATGTGATTTTGGTGGATGATTGTTCGTCTGATAATACTGTTACAGTAGCACATTCACTTGGCATAAAGCATATTATTAAGCATGATAATAATAAAGGTTATGGGGGTAACCAAAAGAGTTGTTACCAAAAGGCACTGGAGATAGATAGTGATATCGTAGTGATGCTGCATCCTGATTATCAATATACTCCAAAATTGATAGCTTCGATGGTCTATCTTATTGCCAATGACGTATATCCTGTCGTATTAGGGTCTCGCATTTTAGGGAAAGGGGCACTCAAAGGGGGCATGCCCTATTATAAGTACTTTTTCAACAGGTGTTTAACGCTTTTTCAAAATATTGTCATGAATCAAAAATTAGCGGAATATCATACCGGCTATCGAGCCTTTTCAAAAGAGGTACTTAAAAGGGTCAATTTTATGGCTAATTCAGATAATTTTGTATTTGATAATCAAATGATTGCACAAATTTTTTACGCCGGTTTTGAGATTGGAGAAATTACCTGTCCCACTAAATATTTTAAAGAGGCATCCTCCATCAATATCAAATCAAGTATTCGCTATGGGCTGGGTGTTCTAAGGACATCCTTACAATATCGATTAAAAAAAATGGGAATTAAGGATTATTCGTATTTGAAATGCCCTTAGTTGTTAGTTTTTTACTTCTAATTTCTCACTCATAGTTTTGTCGGCATAGATAATTTCAAGTTCATAAGGAGTCTTGAAAAATGGTGTTAAAGAAGAAGTTGTAGTTTCTGTAGAAGAAGGATGAGATTTTGAGTATTATAGGTCCAGAAAATATTAAAAACAGGATATCCTTCCCCATAAATCCATTGTTGAAAGAAATGATTTAAATTGATATTGGTTACTTCTTCAGATACTTGTTGAAGATTCTTTACAGTGCAATATCCAGCACCATCATGACCACAAAACCAGCCATGACAGCAAGCGTGCCCACGTTGGAATGTTCTCCGAGATGGGCTTCAGGGATCAATTCCTCAACCACTACATAAAGCATACAACCGGCAGCAAAAGATAACAACCAGGGCATAATGGGGAATATGAGACCGGCAAAAAAGATCGTAATAAAGCCAAAAATCGGTTCTACGGCACCGGAAGCACATCCTAAGAAAAAAGATTTAGTAGTGCTCATTCCCTCTTTTCGCAAAGGTAATGAGACGGCAGCTCCTTCGGGAAAGTTCTGAATGCCAATCCCTAATGCCAATGCCATTGCAGATAAAAGAAAGGTTTGATTTTCAGGATGTTGTGCTGCTAATGCAAATGAAAGACCTACGGCAATACCTTCAGGGATATTGTGTAAAGTTACAGCAGATACTAATAAAGAGGTTCTTTTTAACGAGGTAGAGATGCCTTCCGTAACATTATTAACGGGATGAAGGTGGGGAATGATTTTATCGAGTCCAAATAGAAAAAAAACGCCTAAGATGAACCCACCGGCAGCGGGCAACCAACTGGTCATACCGCTATTTGATGCTTCGTCTATGGAAGGAATGAGCAACCCAAAGACCGATGCCGCAATCATAATGCCGGCAGCAAATCCGAGGGCAATAGTCAGTACTATATCATTGGTAACTTGATTTTTAAAGAAAAAAACTACCGCCGAACCGAGACAAGTCATCAAGAAGATAAACCCTGTTCCCATCGCTACCCATAATAATAATGTTATTGTCATTTTTTTTACAATAAGACAATGCAAAAATAAGCAGAATTTTGATACGAAAATTAGTTTTCATTTTTTTTGTAATTTTGCACCATGACTATTAAACAAGATTTACAGCATCAATTTGAAAAATTAAGGAGACTTTATCCTGTTTTTACCTATCATTCCTACCATTTCAACATCCAAAATAGTAACACTTTAGTGATGAATTTTGATTTTAGAATTGGGGATAGCTACCAATTTACGCCTACGATGACCTTAGATTTAAAAAGTCAAGGGAAAACTCCTTTTGACGCTTCTACTTTAGACGGATTAGTTTTTCATATCGGTTTGGTAGAGATGATTAGTTATTGGAAATTAGTCTGTTCTCCGATCATACTGATCCCTAGATATGAGTTGTCTGACCTACAACAACAGTTTTGGAAGAAACTGTTTTGGAAAGGATTAGGGGAGTTTCGGTATCAAAACAGCATTGAAATTGACGCAGATAATTTTGTGAAATTTAGATTTGCAGATGATTCTATTTCCATTTTATCCATTGATTATCCTGAAATAGAAGAAAGTAATAGGGTAATCGTCCCTATTGGGGGAGGTAAAGATTCGGTGGTAACTTTAGAGCAATTATCCCAAAACAAAATGCCTATCCCCTTTATTATCAATCCCCGTGGTGCCAATATAGATTGTGCTCATATCGCGGGTTATGAGGATGACCATATCGTAACCTTATCACGGACTATTGACCCACTTTTACTAAAACTCAATAAAGAGGGATTTCTAAACGGGCATACCCCTTTTTCGGCGATGTTGGCATTCTACACGTTGCTGGTTGGATACATGACTAAGACTACAGAAATCGCACTTTCTAATGAATCCAGTGCCAACGAACCGACCATTCCTAACACGGATATCAACCATCAATATTCTAAATCTTTGGAATTTGAAGAGGATTTTAGAGATTATGTAGAAAAAAATATGAATCATATAACTCATTATTACAGTCATTTAAGAGCTTTTAGTGAATTAAAAATTGCAGAAATGTTTGCTCAATATCCTCAATATTTTTCGATATTTAGAAGTTGTAATGCAGGTAATAAACAAAATATTTGGTGTTGTAACTGTCCAAAATGTTTGTTTGCCTATATTATTTTGTCTCCTTTTATTGAGAAAGAACAATTAATTCAAATTTTTGGAGAAAATCTATTAGAAAAGCCCTCTTTACAAGTCTATTTAGACGAACTTACAGGCAAAAGTCCACAGAAACCCTTTGAATGTGTAGGAACTGTTGATGAGGTGAATGAGGCGCTTCTGAAATTAAAAAATAGAAGTTAGAATTTGAAGGCTATGATGTAGTATTATTTGCATTCTTGTAATCTTAGAAAATCATAACATTGCCAATGGTGCTCAGAGTCTTTGTAATATATTTCATTATTAGTCATATATATTGATTCTGAGGAGAAAATAGAGAGTGTTTTGATGTAGGTACCCCATAAATCAAATAAGAAAATACCGGTTTTAGGATTTTGCATCATCAGCATTTTATTGGGAACTTCTATTAATTGAATGGGATGAAAATCAGGAAAATTACAATGAATTTTAGCGATCTGTTTGCCATAAAGATCTATGGCAATAAGGTTGTGATTAGCCTGATCGTAAAGCCATATATTATTGTCGGAACTATAAGCCGCTAACGAGATGGTAGTGTATTGGCGCTCATAAAGGTCAATATTTTCAGAAAGTGGTGCTAAACGATTGTCTAAAAAACGAATAATGCCCTGTTCTTTGCAAAATAGCATAATTTTCATAGGATTATTGACATCGACAGAAGAGATTTCTCCTGACATCGGATCAGAATAGGAGTATAAAAATTGACCGTTTTTATCATATTTAGAGAGTACTACATCTTTTATGGAGTAGAAAGAGCCAAAACGGTCTCTGAAGATCACTTCTTCTTTAATATTGTCCGGCACTTTAAAGGGTTGCGCATTTAAAGCGATGGTAATGGAGCACAGTAAAAAGAAAAAAAGTTTTTTCACTAATATTAATACCAAAATTGTGTCTAATTTCCTACCACCAACAGACCACTTCTCACCATCTCCCTGTTGGAGGAATAGGCTTTGACGAAATATTGTCCTGTTTGTGCAGGAGCAATAAACGCAAAATTAGTAGAATTAGTAGAATGCTCCATGATTTTAGTGCCAAAGAAGTTGTAAACTTGGATAAGCGCAGCACCTTCTGTGAGTAGTTCGTCATCTATAGTAATGGTTATATTTGTTTTAGGAGCAGCAGGATTAGGGTAAAAAGACAAGCTGTTATTGGCTACCGGAGTACTTTTTTCATAACAACCCATAGCCCAACCGGAGCCTATTTCTCCTTGTCCATCTATATCACTTGCACCACAGAGAGAAGGGGCATTGCCACAAGCGATATCTCTTACAGGACTGCTGCCTTGAAGATGATAATTTTGTGAAGTTGGTGATACAAACAGTGGATTTACATCCACAATGCCTCCTAAATCCGTGAAATTAGGGATGCTGGCAGAAGAACTATATCCTTGAATGTCACAACACCTTATAGTCATATACGTGGCAGAAGATAGATAATTGTTTACGTTTTCTAATAATGTTCCACCGCTTCCATTTGCGTATATGATAGTATTAGTGAGTCTCATAATGCCGGGGTTACCAATATGTCTGATGCCCTCATCTGTATTGTAAGCTATTGTGGCATAATTAATAGATAAATTGCAATTGATATTAAATATGGCGCCTCCTTGATCTGCTTCATTGTCAGTGATTAAGACCATTTCATATTGTGAAGGATCAAATGAGCCTTCTGTCCATTTATTAAATATGCCACCTCCTTGTACTGCGTCATTATTTTGGATCATAGTTTTACAAATGACAGCGTTACCATTTATATTAGTAATGCCACCACCTGATAAAGCAGAGTTGTTTCTAATAATGGAGTGGTAAATCTCTAAACTTGTATTATTACTAAACATTCCTCCACCCGATCCATTTAATGCTTCACAATTAGTAATTTCCACCTTCTCAAGAGTAACTGCACTATTATCATTATACATTCCACCGCCATTATCGCTACTGCCACAATTATAAATCTTACAATTTCTGTACGTAACACTACCACCACTATTACGAATTCCTCCATTCGCAAAATTAGAACCATCAATATAGCAACCATCCATTAGAGTGATAGCACTTACGAGACCCGTAAAGGAATTATCCACAACATAATCTACCGGAACAGCAACGGAAGTGTTTTTTTTAAGTATAGTCTGATATAGCTGCCAATTTCTGTCTGCCATTGTAGGGTTAGGATTTGCAGGAGAGGGGTCAGGAAATCCGCCATAGACTTTTACGCCCTCTTTTAGTCTAAAATAATAGTAAGGAGAAGGAGTGTAGTAAGTACCGGCTGCTACCCATACCTCATCTCCAGCAGAAGAGGCATTGATCATGTTCTTAATACTAGAAGATGCATTTGTCCAACTTGAACCATTTTGAGGCAATTGCCCACCACTTTGTGTTACATATCGCACTGTGGCATTAAGATTAATAAATAATCCCAAGAAAATGATAATGAATAATAATGCTGTGTTCTTTTTCATGATAAAATATTTTTGGTTAATAACAATAGCATAGAAGAATATTGTACATTTTAAATATTCCTTTTTTTGCTGCGCAAAGATAATCATTTTTTTATTTTGTATCATTTTTTTTTTTATCTTTGCAGCACTTTAGCCAAAGGTCATGAAAAAGTTTATTTTATTTTATTTTTTATTTTTTGTATCATTTGAGATTAATCTTCTTTCCCAATCTAATATACACAAAAATGCAGGAACTGATTTTTGGTTTACATCCGCACAATTTTGTCCTTTTTTGCAGCCTGACAACATTTCCGATTCTGCTATTGTTTTCATTGTAGGAAAAAGTTCATGTATAGGATATTTAGAAAATCCTATTACCGGATTTCATGTAGATTTTGAGGTTTATCCTGATATAACTACAGAGATTCGTATTCCGGAGGAGCAGATCATGAGCGAACATAGTGAAGGAATACAACACAAAGCGATTTATCTGCATACTGATGAACCGGTATGGGTTTTTTTACAGAACAGTCTTGAAAATTGTGAAAGAGTTGTTGATAGTTTACAGCCTGTACACAGTTCTTCTATACAAGCTATTTTACCTGTACCCCATTATGGTGAAGATGTAATCATTTATGGAGCTGTTCATGCAGCTGCACTTTATGCAAATCAATCACTGATTGAGTATATAATTGTTACAGAAGATAGTACGATAATGACCGTCTGGAATTATATAGACCCTTCTCAAATTGATACTGTAGTAATGTTGAATAAAGGAGAAATTTTTTCTTTTTTTACTTTAGGGAATTATCCGAGTGGCTTGTGTTTTCAAAAGGTTACCTCAAACTGTAAAATTATGATTCCTTATCAACATTTTTTGACAGATGTGTCCAATACTCCTTTAATTAATGTCTTTATGTGTACCCCCTATTATTTTTTGCCCTCAAATCCTTCGCAGTATTTTAGTAAAGAACATCTCTATTTTATCGACAATCCAATGCGTCTCGAAGTTAATTATCAACCATTTTTTCCCTTTTTTTTTGGTACTGATAATGAATTTGTTATTCATGGGTACGAAATAATAACTGAGAATGACCATCAATGTGGTAATGCATTATTGTTTACAGGAGATTCTTACATTCCATCTGAAGGATTTTATATAACCTCTAACTACTCTTTTCAACTAACTGCTATTTATGCACTCATGAACTTTAACAATGGATTCGACATTGATTATTGGAACCCGCATAGCGAGAGATGGTTTATCAATCCTTATACTCTTCAAACAGACAGGATGGTAACAGAGATGATGTTCCCCACAAAAGTATATCCATCCCCCTCTACGGATACCATTTTTTATGAGTTGAATATCGCTACGACACCTGAAGGAAGGTTTACTACTTATCTCAACAATGAGCTATTGCCGGATTCTATCTTTAAAACGCTTCCCGAGATGCCCTATTATTTTACACGTTTGTTTTATTTGAATAACCCACCGGATATTTTTTATATCAAAAATGAAAAAGGATTTTCAACTACTATGCACGAATATGGTTATTATACTGATACAATACGCTTTACAGATGGTGATGCTTTCCCTAACACCCGAATTTTAACTCATCTCGCTATGTTGCACAGCAACGGTAATGGACAGACCTCTGCCTCTTTAGACCCTTTGGATTTTATGCCAACTCGGTGTGTGGGGGATACACTGCATCTGGAGGCACTGAACAATTGGTTTCACTATCCTATAGACTGGTATGTGGGGAGTTATTACTATCCTAATCAAGATTCTATTACAGTAGTGCTTACGGAAGACACGATAGAGCTGGATATTACCATGGTTATTAAGCGGAGTTGCTGGGATACGATTACAAAAAGCATTACGGTAGAAAAACCGCCGGTGATAGCCCATTTTCCGGCAGATACTACAATATGTTCCGGAGCATCTATTGCAGTGTTCTCTGCGAATGCTACTCGCTATCAATGGTCTAACGGGACTACGGAAGCTGCTATTTCTATTGATGTACCCGGTTTTTACCAAGTTACCGCTTCCAACAGTTGCTTCATAGATGCTCGTGATTCTATCTATATCGCCTTTTTTCCACCCTTAGAAGCAAAAATAGTTTCACCCTATACGGATATTTGCGAGACAGATACGATAGTTTTGTCGGTAGAAGCCAACACGCCGTTGCATTCCTACTTGTGGAGTACGGGGAGTGTGGACTCTCTGCTGTATGTAGTCGAAAAAGGGAGTTATACCGTTACGGTCTGCAATGATTGTGAATG
>JAITTF010000038.1 GCA_031287215.1 Bacteroidales bacterium | reverse complement strand
ACGGGAGCCTCAGATAAGCAGGATCTAGGTGCTTTTTTAACATTTGTGAAATCCATTTTGCCACATGTTAAGACAATCGGGCTTCTATATTTTACCTCCGCTAACAATGACATAACTTTAGTTAATATGATGAAGGAGTCAGCGTCTTTAGTAGGTATGTCAGTTCTTGCGATTCCTGTTGAACAACTTCGTGACATTCCGGTGCGAATGCAGGAATTCAAAGGAAAAGTAGACTTTGTTTATGTTGGAGCTAGCAGCCTTCAGGCGACTCTTCCTGTAATTGCGAATGAAGCTTTAAAATTGAATATACCTGTATTCAATATGGAAGAACAGGCCGTTAAAGATGGATTAGTCCTTGCGAGTTTCGGGGTTAATTATGAAGCTGTCGGTAGAAATGCCGGCAAACTTATAGTCAAATTGTTGAAAGGAGCAGACATAAAAATGCTAACCCCTTCCTATCCAAGCATTCGGGATCACAAATGTTTCATCAATAAGAAACAGGCTAAGAAATATGGAATAGTTAATATCCCTAAAAATGCTACGATTGCGGAGTAAAAATTATGTGCTATCATATAATGGAATATATATTTGCTTAAATTCTGGTGGTTATGATTATATTGTTTATTATTTTCGGGGTATTTTTTCTCCTGGTTTTATCATCGTTTTTTATTGTGGGGCAACAGAACTGCGCAATAGTAGAGCGTTTTGGGAAATTTAATAGGTTAGCCGACCCTGGACTTAACTTTAAAATCCCGCTTATTGAGGTCGTAAAGAGTCATATCTCCTTTCGAATTCACCAACTAACAGTTGATGTAGAAACTAAAACTAAAGACAACGTCTTCGTTAGAGTTATAATAGCGGTTCAATATAAAGTCCTTAATTCCAAAGTTTACGATGCGTACTATACTTTGCATGATCCAATCGCTCAGATAAAGGCTTTTGTTTTCGATCTGGTTCGAGCGCAGGTTCCTCTTATGGACTTAGACGATGTATTTTCTCGAAAGGATGATATAGCCGATGTGATCAGGAACGATCTGCAAAGACCTATGTCTGATTTTGGATATGAAATCATTAAAGCATTAGTAACCGATATAGATCCAGACGCAAATGTGAAAGCCGCCATGAACGAAATAAATACGGCTCAAAGACTGAGGGTAGCGGCTACCGAAAAAGGAGAAGCCGAAAAAATACTAAAGGTAAAACAAGCTGAAGCGGAGGCCGAATCTTGCATATTGCATGGAAAAGGAGTCGCCGGTCAAAGGCAGGCCATTATAGAGGGGCTAAGCCAGTCTGTTGACGAATTCGTAAAACAGACTGGTTCTCCGGCATCAAATGTTATGGATATGGTGCTTCTAATTCAATATATAGATACTTTGAAGGATATAGGTGCGAATTCAAAATCGAATGTAGTTTTTGTCCCGCATTCTCCTGGAAACCTCGCGTCTATAGGCGAGCAATTAAGAGAAACGATCTTTGCAGCTGAGATATTAAAACAAAAGAAATAAAGTAGCCTAAGAATTTGAACTCTTATGATTCGATATGTGGTATAATAGGCGGATAATTGTTATATGAAATTTTATATGAATAATGTGAGTGATGATAGATTCAGAAGAGGGGTTGGAATAGTTTTGGTCAATAAAGACAAAAAAGTCTTTGCTGGAAAAAGAAATAATGTTAATACAAAAATGGTATCTTGGTTCTTGAATAAACCATGGCAGCTACCGCAGGGAGGAATTGAGAATAAAGAAATGCCCTTGGAGGCCGCGTTAAGAGAGCTTCTCGAAGAAGTTGGCGTTAATGATGTAGAGGTTATTTCCGAAACGGACGACTGGTTAGAATATACTCTTCCACCATCGCTTAGAAGAAAAGGTAAAAATATGATTGGCCAACGACAAAAATGGTTTCTCTTAAAGTTCCTTGGTGAAGATGAAACTATAAATTTAAATTTTACGAATCATAAGGAATTTGACGCATGGCGATGGATGTCGGTTGGAAACGTCATAAGACTTTCAGTCCACTTTAAAAGGAATTTATATTTAGAAGTCTTCAAAAGATTTAGTTGGTATTTTGATAAGAGTGGAGCAGATACAGAAATCTTAACATAAAATTAATGAACTTGTTTTATAGTAGTACCATCGATATTTACAGGAGCGTAATTTATGAGACGCATTCTTCTTTCGATAGCGTTCGCACTTATGATACCAAGAATGGCGACGCTTACAATAGCAAATACAACTATTACAGTATCAGATAATCTGAAGGATAATCTTATTATAACTGAATTTTGTCTTGGCAACGCTCAGGCAAAAAATAAAATATATATTTATGTTTCGCCATCGTGTTTACATTGCGGTAAATTTATTGTTGAAGACGTCGAAGAATTTGTAAAAAAAAGCTCCAAAGATTGTTACGTTGTCATAAAACTCATTCCTACGTCTGCTAAGGATATATTTATTATGAAGCTTATTCAAAGAGAGGCAAAAAATCAAAACGATTATCTTACGATATTTCAAAATTATATCAAAAGAGTTATTGCAACAATAAATCATATAACCCCCACGAAGGAACAAGTTGATCTGTTCAAAGGATCAAAAAACGACGAAGAAATGATTAAATTTCAGGTTGTGGCACTTGAATTTGGTTTCTCTAACGAAAAAATTGTTGCCGCCATACCTGATATGAACGGCCAAATGGAAAGCAAAATTATTAATGATTACCAGAAAACGGTGAGATATATAGCGGATATTTTGGATACAAAAGAGCTCGATCTTCCTTTTATCG
>JAITTF010000047.1 GCA_031287215.1 Bacteroidales bacterium | reverse complement strand
AATAAGCCCGCCGTAAAGCGGCTTTTCAGGGGCGCTTTCGTCAAGCGGTCGCGGAGGGTACTGAAATTCGAGTCGCAGTAAAATTATTGGCGTACTGTCGCAGGGTTTTCCGACAGCCTCGTTAGGCGAAGTTTTGCCTGCCCCTTTTACAATAATGTCTCTCCATATTTTATACCGACAATGAGTTTATATATTGTTGAAAGTCTTTTAAGAATATCATTTGTTTTGATTTAAGTCTTTCAGATAACCCTTCTGGTATTCGAGATGGTACTAAAATATCTCTTAGCGTTTTATTCGCTTGTCTACCATAATTGTATTTATATCTATTCGCTTTAATACATTCTGCATAAAAAAGCATTTCAACGGCACTCATTTTAATTTTTGGTATAAGTACATATAAATCTCGTCCACTATAATATGGAAGTGGTTGATAAAAAGTTGCTAAAACAGAACCACCGCCAGCGACAGACAAAGTATGTGCGGGATTCGGATCAATATCTATTTCAGTTTTAACAAAAGCGGAAACGCCATTATTATTTTCTGTCCGTGATACAAAAGGCACCGCACCTATATCAGTGCTTTTACATTGGGTTAAATTTACTAACTCTAAATTAATACCATAAATTGTATCAAATAAATCTTCTGTTTTAACCCAATCCGACATTTCAGATGTTGAGAGTAAAAGAGGACTACCTATTTGGAGCATTGAAACATTTGATATTGTTTTTAAGAATATTTTTTTTAATTTATTTATTCGGTCAGAGTCTTGTGATATACTATTGGGTATCAAAATGTCCTTGAGTGTTTTATTTGCTTGGCGTCCATAATTATATTTATATTTATTTGCTTTAATACATTCTGCGTAAAAAAGCATTTCTATAACACTCATTTTCTCTTTTGGTGATAATACAAGCACATGAAAACCGGTATAATACGGCAAAGGTTGGTAAAATGTTGAAAGCACTGACCCTCCAACCGCAACGGTTAATGTGTGGCATGAGTTTAGTTCTATATCTAATTCTTCTTTAACAAAAGCAGAAACGCCATTATTATTCTCTGTTCGTGAAATAAAAGGAACAGCATTAATGTCTATACTTTGACATTGTTCCATATTCACAAGTTCAAGACTGTTTCCATAATTTATATTAAACAACTCTGCAACAGGTACAAAATTACTCATCATCTACCTCTTTGACTTTCTCAAGGAGTTTGTTTTTGAGTAAAAAGGCCGCATAATCCAAAAACGCATTTTCAAAATCTGTGTCATTTAAAATAGAATAATCCGTTACCATATACGCCTCGGCTAACCATTCCACTTCTGCGGTAACTTCTTTGTTGACACTTAACCCAGGTTCCTCTTTTCGATTAATAAAGCTGGAAAGCCATTTTTCTTTAATAGGTTCCCATTTTCCTAAAGCGTCAATCCTGCCTTTATTTTTACGCTTCACAAAACCATCATCTTTATAATAACCAAAATATGTTTCTTTATGTTTTGGATGCGGTTTATGTGCCGTAAAAATCATTATACAAGTAACAATATTTACATCAGAATTAAAAAACAATTCATTTGGCATTGATAATACTGCTTCAAGGGTATGTTTTGCTAATAATTTTTTCTTTAATTCAAACGTTTTACCTGATTGTGAAAGCGCACTTTGCGCCGGGACAATTGCTACGCAAATTCCACCATCTACTAGACATTCTAAATTGTTTAATACGAATTCTAATTCATCAGTATCAATTTTTTTATTTGATTTATAAGGTGGATTCAAGAAGCCTACCGTTGGTTTTTTTGCCTTTACAGATTCAATAATTATATCATCAAAACAACTTCCGTTTATTATGTTTGTTTTGCCGTCTTGGTGAATATACATATTTGATATCGCAAGCGCAAAAATATGTGCCTGATATTCTGTACCTATTAATTGCTTTGCTTTTATTTCTTTGATTTTTTTCTCATCACCCTTTGCGTCCGCAATCATACGGCGCATAGCCGCGATTAAAAAACCACCTGTTCCCGTACAGTTATCATAGGCTATAGAATTTTTATTGACTTGTGCCAAATCCGCAAAAAATTCTGTAATATGCGGCGGTGTTAAAACGATGCCAAGCCCTTTGTCGCTATTCGCATAGCGCAAGAATTCGATATACAATTGACCAAGTACGTCAAAATAGCGATGTGTTTTGATAAAAGTATTTACATTTTCATCTATCTCGTCAATGATTTCTTTCAAAATATTTTCAGTCTTAGAAAGCGATGTATCTGTTTTAATAAATCCAAACTGTATGTTTAAATTTTCAAGTTTCTTCCCGCTTATGTTGGCACTTTCCAATTCATCTGAAACTGTTTGAACTAAAGAGGCCGCAAGGTTTTCCGGTTTTTTATGTGAAGCGTATGATCGCTTGAACGCCGGATTTTCCAATGCAATGAGAATAGAACTGATAAGCAAACTCCGCTGACTTTCAAGTATTTTATAACTATGTAATTTTTCATTTAACTGCTTGGTAAAATCTAAAAGTTTATTATAATCCTGTTGAAACTTTTCAGGACTTTTGAGATATGCCTGTAAATATTCATCAGGAGATAAAAGTTTATCATCAAATATTGAAACAACGCTTTTTTCATCTTTTAATTGCAAAAAATGTGAAACCCTTAATGATTTCTTTGTTTCCCCGCTTACCGCAATGGCTAAAACATCATACCCTTTTGATAAATAAGCGGAATAGAGCAATGCTCCGTCAACGGCAAATTCGGCATATTTATCACGTCCCTTGCTTTCATGTTTTGCTATATCTGCCTTGCACTCAATCACGATAAGCAAGTCAGGATTTGTTTTATAACTAATAATAAATTCTGGATAGCCCTTGCCACCGCCTTTTTTCGAGGCATTTTTCAGTAGTTTGTCTATCTTGGGGTTGTCTGATCGTTGCTCCTCAACGGTTATACCGTCAGGAAATTGCGAGAAATGATTTCGCACCAAGCTTTCAGTCTTTCGTTCATTCATGCCTGTAACCTCATATTCTATTCTCGGAAAGCCAACTTCGGCTCTAAAAGAGTAAGTGAATACTCTTTTAGTATCCAATTCGGCTCTTTTTGTGTCAATGCCGGTTCTCAGAGAGCCGAAATTTACTCTCAAAGAGTCAAAATCGGGTCTCAAAGAGCCGCCGTTAGGTCTTGGAGTATTAAAATCGACTCTAAAAGAGCCGACAACTACTCTCAAAGCCTCAAAATCGGCTCTTTAAGAGACTTTGACCTCTTTTTTTATGGTCTCCGATTCGCCTTCGCTGGGTTTACGCTTGCCGCCAGGGAATCGGGTCTTTAACTCATCGTATACGGCTTTTGCTCCCGGCACGTCCTGCGCCGCCGCCACTTTGACCGAACTGTAAAACACGAGGGCGGCTTGGTATGCTTCGCTTTCGGCTACCATTTTCATTATATACCAAAATGTAGGTTTCCACAACGGGGTATAGACAAAAAGAGAAAAATGTAGGATAATCTTCATTATGTATAAGGCATTCAATGTTCAAGCAATGAAATTTCCTCTTAAACATAGAAAAAGTGGGGCAGAAATATATAATGACACTAAGGGCAAAATCAATAACGTCATTGAAACTTTTGCCGAAGATGGGTTACTCAATGCTGAATTAATTACTGCGAATTGGTTCCCAGAAATTGAAGCCGATATATTTATTTCGCATTCTCGCAAAGATTCTGATAGTGTATTATCATTAGCCGGTTGGTTGTATGATACATTCGGTATTATTTCATTTATTGATTCGTGCGTATGGGGGTATTCAAATAAACTCTTGAAATTAATAGATAAGGAATATTGTTACAATAGCCATACAGGTTTATATGATTATAATATGCGCAATTTATCGACAAGTCATGTTTACATGATGTTATCAGTTGCACTCTCAAAAATGATTTATAATACAGAAGCTTTGTTTTTTTACAATACTCAAAATTCGGTAACACCGAATGATATTATTGATGATGATAGCGATAAAACATTATCTCCTTGGATTTATTCCGAACTTGCAATGACAAATTTAGTAGAGCGAAGAACACCGGAAAAACATAGACGGTTAATAAAATCTATGACAGAGGGCCGAGAAGATTTTAGCGGTCCAGAATTAAAAGTTGCATATACTATTGATATATCAAATTTACCCGTGCTTAATGCCAGTTATTTTATCAATTGGAGTAAAATTGGTTTTTTAAATAATAAAAATGCGGCATTAGATTATTTATATCAACCGGTACAAAGGAGAAGAATATGAGCGGGAAAATAGAATTAGCAATAACACAAACACACATTAGCACTTTGCAAAATATTATAGCGCGTTTATCGAATTATTCTATGAATTGTAAAACATGGGCCGTTACTCTTGTTGCTGCACTTTGCGTGGTTCTTTTTGATCCTCAGAAGATATGTTATTTCTATATCATTTTTGCTCCAATAGTTATATTTTGGTTATTTGATTGTTATTATCTTGGACTTGAAACAGCGTTTCGTACAATCTACGATACTTTTTTAGTGGACATTGCAAATGAGAACACAAATATTGTAGATGACATGAAATTTTCCTTAAAGAAAAAACGTTTGTGTAATTTTTTCAAGGCGATGTTTTCTATATCAACCACTCTATTGTATGTTGCTCTTGCATTTGTAGTTTTTGTATTATATTTTGTTATAAAATAAAGGAAAAAAGATGGCAAATAAAATATTTGTTTCATATAAATATTCAGATGCTCGGGTAAATCCCTTAAAGGGTATTTCTGGTACAACTACAGCAAGAGATTATGTAGATAAACTAGATGAAATACTTGAAGAAGAAGACCATATTTTCAAAGGCGAAGATGATGGCGAAGATATGAGCAACTTGCAAGATTCTACCATTGGCTCAAAACTTGGTGATAAAATATTTGACAGCACAGTAACTATAGTATTAATCTCAAAGGGCATGAAAGAAAATGATGTTGCTGAGGCAGACCAGTGGATTCCATGGGAAATATCCTATTCATTAAAAGAACAAAGCAGAGAAAACAAAAGGAGCAAAACAAATGCCGTTTTAGCTGTTGTCCTACCCGACGAACGGAACTTGTATGATTATTTTATTGTTGATAATTCTTGCCCCTACTGTAACTCAAGAATGCTAAAGACCGATACATTGTTTCAAATATTGAAAAACAATATGTTCAATATAAAAAAACCTGAATATATCGATTGTGACAATCATATCGGCGGCAAAGCATATAAGGGTTATTCATGCTATATCCATTCAGTAAAATGGATTGATTTCTGCACGAACCCTGATAAATATATAGACATCGCATTGGAAATCAGAAGAAATATCAATGAATATGAAATAACAAAAAGCATAAAATAATTTATGCCATTATGAACAATTATTAATATTTATGGTAATATGCATTTTTTATATTTTATGACAATAATTTGGGGCAAGCAAAATTTCGCATAACTATACTATTGTTACCGCCGAGCAGTGAAGACGACTGTTCCTTAAAAATATTGCACACTATGCCGAGGCGAAGAGGATTTGCTGGTTGGTTCGGTCAGTCGCTCTAATCATCCCTTCAGAGCGCCGGTTGAAATACCTTCAACAAACTGTTTCTGGGCGCTGAAAAAGAGAATCGTCGCCGGCAAAATAGACACCAGGGACATGGCGAGAAGCTGTCCCCATGGCGCGGCGGATTCACTGTCCACAAACATACGGAGAGCCAAACCCACGGTAAATTTGCCCAGCGAATTGACATACAGCAAATGCCCGAAGAAATCGTCCCAGTTCCAGAGGAAGGCAAAAATAACCACCGACACAAGCGCAGACTTGCAAAGCGGCATGATTATCTTAAGGTATATGTTGAACCAATTACAGCCGTCAATTTTCGCCGATTCATCCAATTCATTGGGAATGCCACGGATAAACTGCACCAGCAGGTATATGAAGAAAGCGCTGCCGTTTCCCGCCGCCAAGAGGTGGGGGATCCAGAAAGGAAGATACGAGTTTAC
>JAITTF010000321.1 GCA_031287215.1 Bacteroidales bacterium | reverse complement strand
AATTGTGTAACATCGGGTCTTTGATTTTACGTGTTACTAACGTGCTGGCATTATAGGGAACAAAATTCACTACAAAACCAAACAACATCACCGGAATTAATAACACTGCATATAATAATCGCAATAAAAAATTACCAAAAGTTAAATTCTCTGCTAATACCCAGTCAAAAATCTGTAACTTATTCAAATATTTAGCGTATAAGTTGGCTTCTTTCATCATTTCTTGATACTGCTCTTCTTGATTGATTTTTAGTTGGTCTAAAGAGGTTACAACTTGCTGCTCAGCCTTCAAAATATTAGGATAATAAGAGACTTTTTGTTTTTGTTTTTTAACTAAAATAGGCGCATAAAGAGTTCTTAAAATATCATACTCTTCATACAAAACTTTATCTTCAATAACCAACATTAATGGTTTTACATGTTCTCTCGATCTTTGAACCAATATTTTACGAGCTTTTTCAGGATATTCTTTATAAATATCATATAAATCTTCAAAACTGAAGGGTTGTCCTACCGTTATAATCAATTTATGATGAAAACCAAAATAATCGGAATAATGATTTGAACAAGGGAGAATATAGACCGGTTTTTCAAAATTAAGCTCTTCTGCTGCCGCAAAAGCAACACGCGCAAAACCCCCTTTAAAGGTTCCTAAATGGTGGCAATCCTCATGACCGGCTTCTGGAAACAGACTGATGACACCATTGTCAGCGACTATCTTTCCTGCTTTTGAAAAAATTTTCGTGTTCTGCCCTACTTTCTCTCTTCCTATATCTACTGCTCTATAAGCCGGCATAATTCTTAAAAAACGCAATAATTTAGCAATAAAATCCTTTTTAAAAATATCGGCTCTGGCAATAAATACCGGACGTCTTCCATCTTTATGAAAAGAAAAAAGAATACCTAAAGCATCGGATAATCCGTTTTGATGATTACAAATAACTACTAAAGGCTTATCTTTAGGAATATTATCTTCATTAAGGACATAATAATGTCTGTAAAAGAAAAAATTATGAGCTATCCTGATGTATGGATACAAAATTTCATACTTTACGTCCGATTTTTCTACATTTTCAAAACTAATCATGTTTTTTTAATTAATTATTTTTTGTTTTTTTTTAAAAATTGTAAATAAAGAAAAGATCATAATCTTTTCTTTAATGCACTTTTAACCAAATCAAAAACTACATACCCTACTAAACCTCCCCAAATAGCAATTAAATAAACATTATTCTTTAAAATATTGTCTGTAAATTGTCCTTTTTTATACCAATACAATAAAGATAAAATTATCCCTATGATTATACCAACAACGTGAAGTATAGAAAAGTTCATTTTAAAAAAAGATTTTATTTTATCACTCATCATTTAATGCTCTAAAAAATTCATATTCAAGGTATTTAGATTCTATTTTTCTCACAATTTCTTCGGTGGTCCATCTGATTAAATCATAATAACTAAATCTGCAATAGACCATAAAATCCAATAATTCTTTATCTTTGAGACCAGTCAATTCAGAAACTAACATTCTGTTGTATTTATTGGGAAGTTGTGCTACCTCATCTTCATACTGTTCCATCTCATACGCCAACTGTCTTGCTTTTACCTTTTTATTAAATTTATTATATAGATAAGTAATTGGATGATATATATTTGTATATCTTAATAAATTTGCTGTCTCATTTTCGTGCGCAATTTTTCTCTTTTCTTCCGCAGTTAATCCTATTTCTTGATTTAAACTGGGTAATTTTAATCCAGCCAAATCCCGTTTAAAGCCTTCATAAGTTGGATTTAAAGTGTAAATATTAACCTCTCTTAACAAAATTGCTTTGTAATAGAGATAATACTCTTTAAATTGTCCTACAATGTCGCTTCTCGTTAGAACGATGATACTTTGCTTGTAGATGTTCTTTGTGATGATTAAAGTATCATTTTCTTGAGCTAAAATGGTAAAATTTCCCTCTTTATCAGTAAAAGTATATTGCTTTGAATTATAGTTGTATATGTTTACTCCTGCTATTGGAGAAAAGTTAATACCATCGTAAATCCTTGATTTAAAAGCAATTCTCTGTGAAAACAAGGAAGTTAACGCAAATAGTAAATTAAAAAGAATCAACGATTTTTTCATGATGCAAAATTACGCAAAATTATTATTTTCTAAATATGGTTTTAATTAAAAAAAGAAATATAATGTAATTATAATTGATGTTAATTTGTTAGTTCTTTTTTTAAATTTATTTTATTCACAAAATATCAACATTTTATCATTTATATCTACTTAATTCATAGTTATATTTTTTTTCTTTTAAAGTTATGATTATTCTTTTGTTGATATAATATTTTTTTGTTGCTGTTGATTATTTGATTATATTTTTTGTTGTTTGTTGAAGAAAATAGTTTTTTGTTTTGTTTTGTTTATTTATAAACATTTTCTATTGCAATAAATTGTATCAAAGTTGATTAAATTCAATTTAATCAACAATTGATTGTTATTTTGTTGATTTATTGAACTATATTGTACTCCCCATTTATCATACAGCAAAATTTTTTTTTTAGACAATCACAACACCATTCTGCCGTCATGCGGTAAATGTTCTTCCTACTTTTGACATAATTATTATTTTTTGCAAAAGTATCACTTTATCTTTAATATTCAAAATTTGTTCGATTTTTGAGGAATATTATACTTAAACCGAGATAAACAAATGGATTGAAAAAAATATTGTATTTTTGCATACTGCGAAATTTTGTCAATATGAAAATTTTAATTGCTGCTGATCATGCTGGTTTTGAATTAAAAGAGTTTATTAAAAAGAACTTCTCGGAGGAAGTTGAATGGATAGATTTTGGTACTTTTTCAACAGAAAGTATTGATTATCCTGATTTAATACATCCATTAGCTAAAGAAATCTCTTTATGTAACAACTTAAAAGGAGTGATTATTTGTGGTTCTGCCAATGGTGTAGCCATGACAGCAAATAAACATCCCAATGTTAGAGCTGCTATTTGTTGGAAAAAAGAACTGGCAATATTAGCTCGTCAACATAATAATGCTAATGTTATTGCTTTACCAGCAAGATTTATAGATGAAAATGAAGCTCTTAATATTGTTAAAACTTTCTTCAATACAGATTTTGAAGGAGGACGACATCAAAATAGAATAGATAAAATTAATATCGTTTAGTATGTTTATAGATAATCAAATAGCTAAAATTCAAGCTAATAAATTTAGATTTTCTTATTTTGAAGAGATGGATAAACATTTATTAACTTTTGAAAAATCATTACTTTCTAACGATATTGATATTATCTGGATTAATAATAAGTCTAAACTTATTGATGCTGTTAGCGAAATGATGACTAAAGCTAATTACAATAAAATTTGTTATGCTTCGAAAACTATTACTGAGGAAATAAAAAATGAAAAAAAATTATTCCAACATATTTCCGCTGAAGATTTTTTATCGGATTCTGATTTTCCAGAATTTCTTTTTTTAGATGCTGATTATGGAATTGTAGATTCCGGCGAAATTGTATTACTTGATAATCCATTACAAAAAAAAATAAATCAAGTTAATCATTTAGTTCTTTTTTTAAGCATCGATAAATTACTTCTCAAGTCAGCAAAATTAGATACTATTCTTTATTTAGCTAATTATAACAAAGAAAAAACAAATTTTCCAACGAACATTCTCCTCATTTCTTCTGCATTTAATAAAATTGAAAATAAACAATTCGGTATTAATAATCAAGATCTTTTTGATTCTAAAAAAGTTGAAATTACCCTTTTTCTTTACGATTTTAATGTAACTAATTTATTAAAAGATGAAACATTACGAAATGTTTTGTATTGCATAGATTGTGGTAAATGTAAAACTGTTTGTCCTGTTTATGCCGTTAAACCCTCTTTTTCTCCTATCGAATTATTAAAATATAATGCAAAATTAAATCTAAAAAATCGCAATACTCTTGCTTATACAACTTTGTGTGGTAATTGTAATGACGTTTGCCCTGTCCTCATACCATTTACTTCTTTGTTACAAAGTCAAATGAAGGAGATAAATACAAATTTATATAAAGAAGTTTCGTTAAATAAAGCAAAAATTTATACGAAAAGAAGCCGCTTGAATAAACTTAATAATAAATTTAGAAGAAATTTATATTGTCGTCGTTATTTTGGTTCCAATAAAAAACTTTATAACTATTTTAATGCTCAAAAGTCTCAATTTTACAATGTTTCAAAACATGTAGAAGAGCAGTAATCTACAAACCTCTTCTTGTTTTTACTTTATACACGTAACTATCTTACTATGGAAAATCAACTCAAAGTATTAGAATTTAAAATTAGAGAATTTACCAAAAAATTCTATCTCAATAAATTAATTAAAGGTGCTCTATTTTTTATCTTGATTTCATTATTAAGTTTTATTCTGATTACAGTTTCAGAATATTTTTCTTTCTTTAATTCAGTGGTTAGAGGATTTTTATTCTATTTTTATCTCTTATTGGCAATAAGTACTTTGTGTTATTGTGTCTTAATGCCTCTGTTTAAAATTTTAGGTTTTGGTAAACAACTTACTAAAGAGGAGGTAGCCACTATTGTAGGTAAACATTTTAAAGAAATAGATGATAAATTTCTAAATATAATTCAATTAGAAAATCAATTAGATCGAGGTGATTATAAAAGTTACCAATTACTTTTAGCGGCTATTGAGACTAAAATAGAGACGATTAAACCGTTTTCTTTCATAAAAGCAATTCCATTTAAAAAAAGTTTCAAATATATCAAATGGGCAACGATCCCAGTGCTACTCTTTATCATCATCTTTACAATCAAAAGTGAAGTTTTCACTGATTCTACGAAAAGGATTATCAATTACCAACAATATTTTGAAAAACCGGCTCCTTATGCCTTCGAGATTATAGAATCTGATTTAACTGTTTTTCAAAATGAAGATTGTCCAATTCAGATCCGCACAGTAGGGGAGGAGATCCCAAACGAAATATATGTTACCTTTGGAAAACACTCCTTTAAATGTAAAAAAGAAGAAAATAATATTTTCTCTTATAATTTTTCAAAACTTCAAAAAACCACTCAATTTCAAATCACTACTGATGAGGTTTCCTCACAATTCTATGAAATTACTGTACTCCCCAAACCGATGATTATCAGTTTTGTAATGCAACTCAAATATCCGTCTTATCTCAATAAACAAACAGAAGAAATTAGCAATAATGGCGATGCCTCTATACCGGAAGGAACTACTATAACCTGGAAATTTTATACTAAAAATAGTGATCTTTTACTTTTTAGTTCAGACGTTATTGAAAAGAATATCAACATCATTAAAGACAATGCCAATTTTACCTTTAATTTGAAAGAAGACTTTAAATATCAGATTGTTAATCGAAATCAATACTGTACGTCTAAAGATACACTATTTCATTATATCTCCGTCATTAAAGATGAATACCCGCAAATCGTAGTAGATGGTCAACGAGATTCTTTAAATGTAGATAGAATCTATTTTAAAGGAAATATACGCGATGATTATGGTTTTACTGACCTAAAATTTGTATATACTAAGTACAATTCTGATGATAAACTATTAGAACAGAATAAGATAATCAATATTGAAATACATAAAGACGTAACAATTCATGATTTTTATTTCTTCTTTGATGCCAGTAAATTACAATTAAATCCAGGAGAAAAAATAGAGTATTATTTTGAAGTCAGAGATAATGATGCTATTCATGGCAACAAAGTAGCTCGTTCCACTCAACAATTGTTCCACGTGAAAACAATGGAGGAGATCGAAAAAGAGTTAGACCAAACCTCCTCCGAAATGAAACAGGAGATGAAAGACCTGATGAAAGAGTCGTCTGCTCTGATGAAAGAGATCGAAAAGCTGAATCAGCAAGTGATGCAAGAACAAGCTCCTACATGGCAGGATAAGAAGAAAATGGAACAACTGATGGAGAAATTTAATGCCCTTAAAAAACAGTTAGACCAACTACAAGCCAACCAAAAACAACAAAATAAAATAGAAGATCAGTATAAAAATTTGGAAGAATCGATTATCCAAAAACAAGAGGAGTTGCAAAAACGTATGGAAGACATCCTGAGCGATGAGATGAAAAACATGATGCAACAAATCCAAGAGATGATGAATAAAATGGATAAAGATAAGATGCAAGAGGCAATGGAGAAGATAAAAAATAATGCAGCCGAAATCAATGAACAATTAGATACACAACTGCAACTCTATAAACAATTGGAATATGAGAAAAAATCAAGCGAAATCGTAGATAAAACCCGCAAATTATCAGAAGAACAGATCAAATTATCGCAAGAAGCTACAGAGAAAAACATTAGTAAAGAAGAGTTGTTGAATAAACAAAATAAATTGGAAAATCAGTTTGAACAGGTAAAAGATGATATTAAAGCCCTTCAACAATTAAATAAAGGTTTAGAAGAACCCAATAAACAAACCAATACCGAACAACTGCAAAAAAACATTCAACAGTCTATGGAGGAGTCTAAAGAATCTCTTCAAAAAAATAATAAAAGTAAAGCAGCAGACAAACAAAAAAATGCTGCAAACCAGTTAGATCAACTCGCCAATCAAATGGAAAATGATATGCTCGACAGTCAAGATGAACAACTGGGAGAAGATATAGAAACGGTACGCCAAATTTTAGATAATCTAATTGCAATTTCATTCCATCAAGAATCAAATATGTTGAATATTAATAAAATTGGGGTTCGTTCTTCGGCTTATACCGAACTGATGAGAGAACAATCAGTGATTAAAGAGCATTTCAAAATGATAGATGATTCGCTTACTGCTGTAGCACGCCGACAACCGGAGGTAAAGGCTTTTATCCTTAAAGAGGTCAATAAGATTAATAACTACTTAGCAACTTCTCAAAAAACACTTATAGACCGCAAAACAAGAGAAGCGCAAACCAATCAGCAATTTGCTTTGACTTCGATGAATAATTTAGCATTAATGTTGTCGGAATCCATTACAAATATGAAAAAACAACAGCAAGAATGTAAAAATTGCAAAAATGGAAAAAAAGGGAAACAGGGCAATTGCTCCAAACCGGGTGGCAATAAATCTAAAAAGACCTCCGCAAAAGAGTTACAACAACAATTGAATAAACAGATGGAAGCTCTAAAACGTTCTATGGAACAAGGAAAAAAAGAGGGAGAGAAATCGGGACAAAAACCCGGCGAAGGAAATGGTAACTATAGTCAAGAATTAGCAAAAATGGCTGCTCAACAAGAAGCCATAAGAAAAATGTTGCAAGAGGTACAAAATGAGAGTAAAAAAGAAAATGGGGTAGGGGATAGATCGTTAGAACAGATGATGAAAGATATGGAGAAAACCGAAAAAGAGTTAGTCAATAGAATTATCTCTCAAGAAACCATCAAACGTCAACAAAGTATTGAAACACGCCTGTTAGAAAGTGAAAAAGCAGATCTCAAAAGAGAAAAGGAGGAGAAAAGAGAATCAAAAGAAGCTACTGAAATCAAAAATTTTGCGCCTCCCGCTGAATGGAAAATTGATAAAAATAGAGAAGCACAGAATGAAATGCTGAAAACAGTACCGGTAAATCTTAACTATTACTACAAAAATAAAGTAAATCAGTATTTTTTCAATATAGAAGAAAATTAATTTTTTTAAGATATGATTTCATTTCAAACTGAAACCAATTTCAAATTAAAACAGGTAAGAACATACAAAAATTGGCTAAAAACCATTATTGAAAAAGAGAATAAAAAGACAGGGGAGATTGTCTATCTATTTTGTAATGACGAAAAAATGTTGGAAATAAACCAAAAATTTTTACAACACGATTTTTATACCGATATCATCACTTTTGATAATACTGAAGGGCAAAAAATCTCCGGCGATATCATCATTAGTGTAGATAGAGTAAAAGAAAATGCACAAATTTACGGAGTAACGTTTCAAAATGAACTCAAACGGGTCATAGCACATGGTGTTTTGCACCTTTTAGGATATAAAGATAAAACAAAATTTGAACAAGATAAGATGAGACAAAAAGAAGAAGAGAGCATCATTTTATTTGGTCAAACTACGTTGTGGTAAAAAAACAATCAAACGTTCAGATAGTTATAACATTGTTGTACGTGGAACATGAAATTAGAATATGATATTTTAGTAGTAGGAGGGGGACATGCTGGTTGCGAAGCAGCAATGTCGGCAGCTAAATTAGGATCCAAAACGTTGCTGGTATCGATGAATTTGGCATTGATAGCACAGATGTCTTGCAACCCAGCTATTGGAGGAATCGCCAAAGGACAAATAGTAAGAGAAATTGATGCTCTGGGGGGTTGTACAGGGATCGTTACCGATCATACCATGCTACAATTTAGAATGCTTAACCGCTCTAAAGGTCCGGCAATGTGGAGTCCTCGTGCTCAAAGTGATAAAGTGCAGTTTTCTCTCTTTTGGAAAAACATGCTTGAAAATCAACCCAACTTAGACCTCCGACAAGATACCGTTACTGAACTATTGTTTGAAAAAGATGCTGTAATTGGAGTAAATACGCAACAAGGGATTACTATCCTTGCAAAAAAAGTGATTCTAACAAATGGTACTTTTTTAAATGGTACTATTCATATCGGTGAAATTTACTTTTCAGGAGGTAGATTAGGAGAATCTAATGTTGTAGGTGTATCAGACCAATTGAAAGAAAAAGGAATTACGGTAAAAAAACTAAAAACTGGGACTCCAGTTAGGATAGACGGAAAAACAGTCGATTTCTCTAAAATGGAACAACAACAAGGAGATACTAACCCAACAAAATTCTCTTTTACTGCCACTCCAACGGTACAAAATCAAAAAAGCTGCTGGATGACCTATACTAATGAAGTGGTACATGATATTCTTCGAACAGGATTTCAATATTCTCCCATATATCAAGGACGTATTCAAGGAGTAGGTCCCCGATACTGTCCCTCTATAGAAGATAAAATTGAACGATTTTCAGAAAGAGACCGACATTTGCTCTTTTTAGAACCCGAAGGTAGAGTTTGCCATGAGTATTATCTTAATGGTTTTTCTTCCTCTTTGCCGGAAAAAATTCAAATAACTGCTCTACATCATATTCAGGGATTAGAAAATGCTAAAATTCTAAAACCCGGCTATGCTATAGAATATGATTTTTTTGATCCTACTCAATTACATTTTTCTTTAGAATCAAAAGTAGTAAAAAATCTTTACTTAGCCGGACAAATAAATGGTACAACAGGGTATGAAGAAGCAGCTTGTCAAGGTTTTATGGCTGGTATTAATGCTCATTTAGCAATACAAAATGAAAGCCCTTTTGTGCTAAAACGCTCAGAAGCTTATATCGGAGTTCTTATAGATGATTTGGTAACAAAAGGAGTGCAAGATCCCTATAGAATGTTTACTTCAAGAGCAGAATATAGAATACTCCTCAGACAAGATAATGCCGATTTACGACTTACTCCTAAAGGTTATACATTAGGGTTAATTTCAGATCAGAGAAAGAGAGATTTTGAACTGAAATATGAAAGACAAACCCAATTAGAACAGTTTTTACTCAATAATATAGCTGTACCACAAAAGGTTAATGATTATCTTACTGAAATTAATACGCCTATTTTAACACAAAAAATAAAATATGCTACTTTGCTACTTCGCCCACAAGTAGCTCTCGAAAAACTACGACAAGTTTCGGCAGACATTAATGATTTTATAGAAGAACAGCTATTTTCAAGAGAAGAGTTAGAAAATAGCGAAATTGCAATTAAATATGCACCCTATATTGAAAAAGAGAAAGAGATTGCCGACAAGATGGACCATTTAGATAATATAAAAATAGACCCTGACATAGATTATTTTCAATTCTCTTCATTGGCAATGGAAGCCCGCGAAAAGCTATCCCGCGTAAAACCGCTCAATTTAGGTCAAGCCTCACGCGTAAGTGGCGTAAGTCCCTCTGACATAGTTGCTTTAATGATTTATTTGAAAAAATAAAAACCGTTATTAAAAAACAACGATTTATACTTTAAACTCTAATTTATTTTTACTGCAAATTCTTGAAGAAAGAAATAATATCTATCACTTTCTTTTATTCTAATTCATGAATCACCAATCCCGAACGCAATTTAGGTTCAAACCAAGTGGTCTTGGGAGGCATAATATTGCCGGTATCTGCGATATTGATAAGTTGTTGCATGGAAACAGGATAGAGCGCAAAAGCTACTGTCATCTCTCCACTGTCAACTCTTTTTTGTAATTCTCCCAGACCGCGTATGCCGCCTACAAAATCAATTCTCTTGTCAGTTCTCAAGTCTTTAATATCCAGAATATTATCTAAAACTAAGTTGGAAAGAATTGTAACATCCAATACATCAATAGGATCTTGGTCATTGAAGGAGCCCTCTTTGGCAGTTAATTTATACCAAAAACCTTCTACATAGATACCAAATTCGTGTAATTTTGACGGTTTATAGATCTCTTTTCCTATTTTTTCTATCTCAAAAGAGGCTTCCAATTTTTTTAGAAAATCAGCAGTAGAAAGACCGTTTAAATCTTTAACAACACGATTATAGTCAATAATTCTCAATTGACTTGCCGGAAAAATGACGGTCATAAAGTAGTTGTACTCTTCATTGCCGGTATGGTTAGGATTATTTTCTCTCTTTTCACTACCTACTAAAGCCGCAGCAGCGGTTCTATGATGTCCATCGGCAACGTACAGAAAAGAAATTTCATTTTTGAAAATTTCTGCAATTCTTTTGTTGGTATTTTGGTCTTCTATTACCCAAAATTGGTGTCCAAAACCTTCATCAGCAACAAAATCATATTCTGCGGGTTGATTTTTAACGATATTGTCAACGATAGCGTTAATTTCAGGATGGTCGGGATAGGAAAAGAAAACCGGTTCTACATTGGCATTGGTAATACGCACATGGATCATTCTGTCTTCTTCTTTATCTTTTCTGGTTAATTCATGTTTCTTAATAATATTATTCAAATAGTCGTCAATATGAGCGGCTCCCACGATGCCGTATTGGGTACGACCGTCCATAGTTTGAGCATAAATATAGAAATGCTCTTCGCTATCTTGTACCAGCCAACCATTTTTCTTAAAAAGGGCATAATTTTCAACTACTTTATCATAAACAGCTTGTGAATGTTCATCAATTCCTTCCGGCAGATCAATTTCTGCTTTGGTAACTCTGAGAAGAGAATAGGGATTATTTTCTGCTTCGATACGAGCTTCAGCAGAGTTGAGTACATCGTAAGGACGCGATGCTAATTGTTTAACGATTCCCTTGGAAGGACGTAATCCTTTGAAAGCTTTTACTATAGCCATAATATTTTTATTTTTTTTGTGAATTTTATTTTTTTGCAAAGATAGTAAAAAAATATTTTTTAAAATTTATTTTCTGTATTCAAATCATTTTTAGATTGATAGAGTTCTGTAGGGTATTTACCGTCAAAACAGGCAAAACACAACTCTTTTCGATTGCCGGCTTTCAGAAGCGCCTCTTTCGTGAGAAAACAGAGCGAGTCGGCAACAATAATTTTGCGAACCTCCTCCACACTGTTGCGAGCACTAATCAACTCATCATAAGTAGAGGTATCAATGCCATAGAAGCAGGGATGCCGCATGGGAGGACAACCTATACGAACGTGGATTTCTGTAGCACCTGCTGCCCGCAACATCATAATAATTCTCTTAGATGTAGTTCCTCGTACGATAGAATCATCTATCAGAACTACTCTTTTCCCATTTACGATAGAGCGAACGGGAGTTAATTTGAGTTGGACACCCTTTTCACGCAACTCTTGTGAAGGCTGAATAAAAGTCCTACCTACATACTTATTTTTGATCAAACCCATTTCGTAAGGGATGCCGCTCTCTTCTGCATAACCGATTGCCGATGAGGTAGAGGAATCTGGAACCCCAATGACAATGTCTGCCTTTACCGGAAAAAGTTTTGCCATATATTTGCCACATATTTTGCGAAAAGAGTGAACATTCACCCCTTCAATATCGCTATCAGGACGAGCAAAATAGATAAATTCCATTGCACATATTTTATTGATAGGATTTTCTGCAAAAAAATAGGAGTTGAAATTGAGCGTATATCTATCAATAATCAAAAGTTCTCCGGGAAGAATATCTCTAAGAAAAGTGGCACCTACTGCTTCAAAAGCGCAAGTTTCGCTGGAGATCACAAAACCACCATTCAATTTGCCTACAGAAAGCGGTCTAAGTCCATTCTTATCGCGGCAGATCATCATCTGTTTTTTACCCATAATGAGAAAAGCAAAAGCCCCTTCAAGCATATTGAGAGACTCTTGAATCACTTGAACACGATTGTTGCGTTGGTCCATTTTGATCAAATGCGCCAAGATTTCTGTATCTGAAGTGGATTGGAAAATGGTACCTTGTTGTTCGAGCATCATCTTCAAAGACCTTGAATTGACGATGTTTCCGTTATGACAAAGAGCAAAATCGCCGGTATGATGTCTAAAAACAAAGGGCTGTACATTGTCAATACCGCCACCACCGGCAGTAGAATAACGCACATGACCAATAGCCCAGTCGCCCCGTAATTTGGACAGCTTTTTCTCCGAAAAAATCTCTGTAACAAGACCTTCCCCTCTTTCTCTGAAGATGTCATCTCCATTAGAAGTCGCAATACCGCAGCCTTCTTGTCCGCGATGTTGCAAAGCATGTAATCCGTAATAGGTCAATTCGGCGGCATTACTGCAACCAATAACGCCAAAAACGCCGCATTCCTCATTAATATTATTCGGAAAAAAACGTAATTTGTTTGTATTCAAAATCTTGTGTATTTAGATATTAATCTGCAAATGTATGAATATTTTCGACGCGAAAAGAGCTTCTTTTATTTTGACATCAATTCTTATTTTTGTTTTCTATTCTTTTTTCTAAATTATCAAAAAAAACGTAAATATCTTTATGAATTTCCTCTGATGTCATAGCAGAAGCAACCATAGATCGAGAGATTTTTAATTGATTAGTACCAACATTTGATAGTGTCTGCTTTTTATTGATATAAATTATAATTAATTGATTACCAGAATGTTATAATAAGATAAGATTTTTTGTAATTTGCTGAATAGTAAGACATTACAATTTTATATCAATAAAACTTATACACTATCCGAAGTTACGATTTATATTTTACTTTTCGTAACCAAACTGTAACACTATCGTTTTCAGATCGTAGTTTTTCCTGTCTATTTTTGCATAAATATTTATTACAATTAAATGAAACAATTGAGGCGAATTTTTGAGCGTATTGTAGAAGTGATGCTTGCCCTGAGTGGGAGCATCACCACTCTTGCTATTTTCTTGATTATCATCTTTCTATTCAAAGAAGGATTGGGTTTATTCAACAATTCGGCAGTAGAAAAAGGCTATGTGCTTTGTGTTCATCCGACAAATCCGGTTGAGCAACTTAATCCGCAGCAAATCAAGCACCTATTTGATTCTGAAATAACGAATTGGAAAGAAGTGGGTGGTCGGGACGAAGAAATTATGATTTTCCGCTTTGATGAGATTTTTAGTATTTATTCCGACGAAGAGTTGGGCGAAGATTATGCGTTGCTTCCGCAGAAATTAGGTGAAGTCATTGCTCAAAATTCCAATATCATCGCTTTTCTTCCTGAAAAATACCTGCCAGAGGACCGCTCGTCTATGAAAGTTTTGCTTTCGGGAACGATTGATGTTGCCGCCTTTTTCGGCGGACAAGAGTGGCAACCTACCGCCACGCCTGCTCCTCAGTACGGTGTATTGCCGTTAGTGCTGGGAACTCTGTGGGTCAGCCTTTTTGCCATTTTAATCGCGTTGCCATTGGGATTGGGTGTGGCGATTTACCTTTCGGAACTTGCCGAAGACCGGACGCGCAAAATACTGAAACCTACCATCGAACTCTTGGCAGGCATTCCTTCGGTGGTGTATGGGTTTTTCGGCTTGGTGGTTGTTGTCCCTTTGATTCAAAAAACGCTCCATCTGCCTGTGGGCGAAACTGCCTTTGCAGGCAGCCTGATATTGGCTGTTATGGCACTGCCTACTATCATTACGGTAGCCGAAGATTCCATGCGAAATACGCCACGAGCGATGCGGGAGGCAAGTCTGGCTTTAGGTGCAACGTCGTGGCAAACCATTTACAAGGTTATCTTGCCTTATTCTTCTTCGGGTATTATTGCCGCGGTGGTGTTGGGCATCGGCAGGGCTATCGGCGAAACGATGGCGGTACTCATGGTTACGGGCAATGCGGCGGTCATGCCCCATTCGCTTTTTGAATCGGTACGCACTATTCCAGCAACAATTGCAGCAGAATTAGGCGAAACTCCGGCAGGAGGAACCCATTATCAGGCACTGTTTTTATTGGGAATTATTCTTTTTTCCATGACTTTGATAATCAGTCTGTCGGCAGAATTTATATCCAAACGTCAACAAAGAAAAGGAGTTTTATGATGAACAAAAAAACAACACAAAAAATAGCATTTATTACCTTTCGAGCATTGGGATTATTAGTAGTTGCCATTCTGCTGGGAATATTGGGATTCATTATTTACAATGGTATCGGAGTTATCAGCTGGGAATTTCTTACCGCTGCTCCTACCGAAGGCATGACTGCCGGCGGAATCTTTCCGGCTATTGTCGGTACGCTTTGTTTAGTTGTCGGCAGCATGGTGTTTGCATTCCCTTTAGGGGTAATGTCTGCCGTCTATATGAATGAATATGCGGGCAATGGTTGGGTGGTAAAATTTATCCGCGTGATGACCAACAACTTGAGCGGTATTCCATCTATCGTTTTCGGATTATTCGGTATGGCATTGTTTGTCAACACATTAAAATTTGGCGATTCTATTCTCGCCGGTTCCCTAACCTTAGGTTTACTCATCTTGCCGTTGATTATCCGCACTACGGAAGAAGCTCTCAAAGCCATTCCCGATTCTTATCGCACCGGAAGTTTAGCGTTGGGATCAAGCAAGTTACAAACCATTCGCCGGGTGGTGTTACCGATGGCATTCCCAAACATCATTACTGGTCTGATACTTTCTATCGGCAGGGTTTCGGGCGAAACAGCACCGATACTTTTTACCGTTGCCGCCTATTTTCTACCTAAATTGCCCACCGGAATTTTCGATCAGGTGATGGCACTTCCCTACCATTTGTATGTAATTGTAACAAGCGGAACAGACATAGAATCTTCTCGTCCAATCGCTTATGGGACAGCGTTGGTGCTGATAGCAATTGTGTTGATAATGAATTTGTTGGCAACGAGTTTAAGGAAATATTTTGGCAAGAAAGTAAAAACGGGGTAATTTTTTTGGGATTGCTAATCAAGTATAGATTATTTTGATTTTTATTCACATAAGTAACCAAAAAGAAGGGCTGACTTCTATCTCTTAGAAATCAGCCCTCATTTTTGTCCACTTAAAAAGTTTTAGCGAACAGCAATAACTTTGTATGAATTTTTTTTGTACTTTTGCAAAAAGTTTTAGTGATTTTTCGTCAGAGTTTAATGCACCTCTATTTTGACGAAAAAGGCAAATCGAAATAAACAATTTTTAGAGGTGCCCTAAAGTATTCAAAATAATGAGAAAAGTTTTTTTTATGGCAATTTTTGCCACAGTGTTATTAGGATTTGACTCTTGCGGACAGAAAAAATCAAGCGAAAGCATCGATGCTGTTGATGCTACTGATGCTATTGATATGCATTCGTCACGAATCAGTGTTAATTGGCAGGGAACCTACAAAGGCACAACACCGTGCGCCGATTGCGAGGGCATTCAAACAACCTTAACTTTGAACGATTCGACCTACGTATTGGAGAAGGTTTATCTCGGTAAAACGAACGAGGTTTTTAAAACTGAAGGTAAATTTGTTTGGAACGAAGAAGGGAGTCGTATTACGCTCGACAACGAAAAAACAAACGGCTTTAACGTGCAATTTCGTGTGGGCGAAAACATGTTGTGGCAGCTTGACAGCGATGGAGATCAAATTGAAGGCAAACTTGCCACAATGTATGAGTTCCGCAAATAAACAACAAAGAGGCTGTATTTTTGATACAGCCTCTTTGTTATTCGTGAAAATACCTCTTATTTCAACGTGATAAAACCGATTTCGGAGACAATTTTTTGTCCTTCGTTTGATAACACAAAATCAAGAAACGGCTTCACTTTCTTTTCCGATTTGATTTCGTAGTAGTAAAACAATGGACGAACAATCGGGTAAGTTTTGTTTTTGGCATTGACTACAGACGGTTCCACGAAGGTTTTTCCTTGGTTGTAGGAAACGTGAACGGCTTTTACCGTCTTGTTTAAATACGCCAAGCCTACATAACCGATAGCACCTTTGGTCTGACTTACCGACTGAATAATAGCACCCGTAGCAGGCATACTCATGATACCGTTCATGTAATTTTTGTTTTTAAGTACGCTTTCCTTGAAAAACTCGTAAGTGCCGGAAGAAGTTTCGCGCGAATAGGGGATGATTTTCAGATCAGCACCGCCGACCTCTTTCCAGTTTTTGATTTTTCCGGTAAAAATACCCTCCAACTGTTCGCGGGTGAGGTTAGTTACTTTGTTTTCGGGATGAATCACAACCGCCAAAGCGTCGTAAGCAACAATAATTTCCTTGACTGTTTTACCACCTTCTTGCATTTTTTGCTTTTCGTCAAACTTGATCTTTCTTGAAGATTGCGCCAAATCGGTGGTTCCTTCAAGCAACGCCGCAATACCCACACCACTTCCGCCACCCGTTACAGTTAGCGTTTGTGAAGGATTAGCTTTCATAAAACTTTCGGCTTCTTTTTGAGATAAGGGCAACATAGTGTCTGACCCTTTGATTTTTTGTGCCTGTGCAGCGAATAATATGCTCAGACAAATGATACTTGTTGAAAATTTCTTCATTTTAATTTTTTTTTATTGATTTATATTAAATACTTACATTATTGATTTTACTATAACTTAATTTCTATATTGCAACTATGGACTCTCATAACACACAGCAAACATAGTTTTTTTTCATTTCAATTTTATTACAATGTATCTGTTAAAACTTATACTGTAATCGCACTGTAAACACATTGTCTTTCAAATCTTTCTTGTATTTTTCTATATTTGCCGTTTTTTCGTTTTGAACAAATTCATAATAAGCCTGTAATCGAAGATAACTTGTGATTCTCCAAAGAAGACCAACGCCATAGGTGTTGAATGCAATATCTGCAGCGGTAGTATTGTTTAGTCCAATGTTATCTTTAGATACTTTGGTGTTCGGATTATACCAATCGTATTTAAACACCACAGAAAGGGGTAATGTTCCTAAATCCTGAATAAAAATCACATAAGCCCCCATGAAATTGCGAGTATACGTATCTGAAACTGGCAAGGTAGAAGAATTAGGACTTTTGCTATTTGATTTTACTCCCGGTTGCTGACCAAACAAATATTCTGCTCTCAATTGTGTCATTCCAAGAATACTCATGATACTGAATTGAAAATCAACACCAAAATATTCTCTCTTGGCGTATTTTCCGATGTTTGCAGAGTCGTGGTTAAGAATAAACTCTTTACCTCTCATCGAATAAATGTTGTCTGTTCCCTGATAAACGCCGCCATTGTAGTATGAGATTCCGCCCCCAATTTTTATGTTGCTTCCTATGCTTTTGTCAACAGATAGATGTCCAATAAAATCTAATCTACTGTCTGTTTCCCGATTTATAGCATTTCCTGCGAACATTCCTGCTTCTAATTTAAGGATATTCCACGGTGATGTTTTAGCCGCCTGCAAAGTAAGCATAAATCCCAAGTCTTTTTCTTCAGGAAAAATTGTCTGACAGAGTGTTGACCGTTCGGGTGATTCCAACTTTGATGAGGAATAAGAAATTTCGTTTCCAAAAGGACGGTCAAAAATACCTGCACGCAGGGCAATAGTTCCAAACCATGGGTCTTTTACGTTCAGGTATGCATCTTTCAACCCTACACCTTTCTCTGTGATGTCAAGTTCAAACACCCCTGATACGAGTTTTTCCTCATAAGTAAACTTGATACGCCCACGCCTGATACCAAAACGCCCAAATGATTTGTCGAGATGTTCATTGGCAGTACCAACTTTCAGCAAAGCATCTTGTTCCCCCCATTGATACTGTGCTTGAACATAACCTGATAATTTGAATTTTTGCTGTTTTCTAACGGCATCTTCTAATGTACCTGTTCTTTGTTCCAGCTTTTCCATAGGTGTTAATTCAGTCTCTTCCTGCTGTGCAAAAGCTACTGTTGTCATTGATAAGCAGCAAAATAAAATTGCTAATTGCTTTCTGTACATTTTTGTTTTAATCATTGTTTAAAAAATTTTATTACTTGTTTTTACAATGCAAAAATACCATGATAGAATTACGAAATGATTACGTTTTTATAATAAAACAGTAACAACTGTTGATTGGGGCTTATAGGTCAAAAATCAGGCTACAAACTGCTGTATCGCCTATTATTAGTACCTCTGCACAACAGGCAACATTATATGTCCTTACGTATTTATTGCCTTCGTGGATAGAATACGCCAGAGGATAGCCCCCATCGCTTGCCAGAAGCCCCTCAAACAACTTGCGGTTGAGCGTGTTTTCCTTCTTTTGAAAATCCTGTTTTCCGCAAAGCGATAAATTGATGAAACTCAATCAAATGGCCATTCAGCAAATGCAAGTTTTGCAGGACGTGGAAAGCAGAAAAAAGTTGTATCTTTGCAAAAAAATTGTAAGACGTTAAAATTATAAGTATATGATGTTCAATGAAAAGATAAAACAGTTGCACGAAGACCGCCAAAGTGCTATTGCATTGGGAATAGATACGCCTATGTACAGTGAAATTGGGCGTGGCGAACGATCTTGCAAATTGTCTGAATCAGGATTTACAGGATTAAAATTGCAACTACGTAACAGAATAACAAAATGGGAATAGCAAAAATAAAAGAAAACAGCGAACAACTATTGGTTGGAATAGAGCAACTGATTGAACAAACAGGCAGGCAGGTTGCGGTGTATCTAAACACCAGAATCAGCCGTTTGTATTGGGCTATAGGCAATTATATTGTTCCCGAAATTCAATACGAAACCTATTCTGATTATGGACAACAAATTATTGCGACACTGTCGCAAAGATTGACCGAAAAGTTTGGCAAAGGTTACTCTTATTCTGCTATCACGCTAACCGCTTTGCCCGACAAACAATGGTTTATTGACAAACTCAACAAATCCATTGCTATTGCACAGCAAAATGTGGTGGCGGGCGAGGAAAAAGAGTTGGCGGGAAAAGCGTTGAAAATTTTAAAAGATAAAATCAACAAAAAATTCAAGTTATGGCAAAAATAACAGTAAAAGGTACCGAAATCACGATTATTTCCGTTGAAAATGAAGAGTATTTCTGTATAACGGATATGCTGAAAGTAAAAGACGGCGATTTTTTCGTAACGGATTGGTTACGAAACCGAAACACATTGGAGTATATCGGAATATGGGAACAAGTATATAATCCCCATTTTAATTATGGCGAATTCGCCATAATTAAAAATAAGGCTGGGCTAAACAATTTCAAAATTAGTGTAAAAGAATTTGTTGAAAAAACAAATGCAATAAGTTTGCAAGCTAAAGCAGGACGATATGGAGGTACTTATGCCCATAAAGATATTGCATTTGAATTTGCTATGTGGATTAGTCCCGAATTTAAAATCTACATTATCAAAGAGTTCCAACGCCTGAAAGAAGCCGAAACCAATCCGATGCTTGGCGAATGGAACGTGAAACGAGTGCTTAGCAAAGTAAATTATACGCTTCATACCGATGCCGTGCGCGATTTTGTAATTCCCAAAATTGACGTTGAACGCGAAAAAACATACGCCTACGCCGATGAAGCAGATATGTTAAATCTTGCATTGTGGAGTTGTACTGCCAAACAATGGCGTGAAGCAAACCCCGAACACGCAAAAAAGAATTTGAATATACGCGATACGGCAAGTATCAACGAGTTGGTCGTTTTGGCAAATCTCGAATCGTTTAATGCCGAACTCTTGAAACGGAAAATAGACAAAGCTGCGCGGTATGCTTGCCTGCACGAAATGGCTCAACGACAACTAACTCGGCTTGATGCAATAGATGCTGAAAAGGGGTTTAGGAAGTTGGAGAGGGGAGGAAAAAGAGTTAGCGGAAGAAGCTCTGAATATTGCAAACAAGCAAATAAAGATGCAACACGATAAAATGTCTAATTTTTAAATAAATATATCACAATGAAAAAATATTCGAGTTATATAAATCTCAATAAAAGATGCTATAACACAATAGCTGTCGATTATGAATCCCGATATAAAGCTGGTTTGGTAGCAAAGCATTTGGTACGAATTATAGATAATGCTCTGAAAAAATATATACGCAAAGAAAACTACCGAATTCTAGAATTGGGCTGTGGAACAGGAAATATATTTGCAGGATTTATGGAGTTACCTGATAAAAATATTTATCAATTATATGGAATAGATTTTTCTAAAAATATGATTAAATATGCGGAAGGCAAACGTACCAATGCTAATATTAAGAATAAAAATGTATTAAACATTACAAATGTATCTTCTCTCCCTTTTGTGGAAAAAGATAAGTTTGACATGGTTATTATGGTTGCCCTAATTCATTTATTTCCAAAAAAAGATGCAAAAAGATTATTGGCAAACGTAAAAAATATATTAAATCCGAACGGTCTTATATACATTGATACAACAGAGGAAAAACAATTTGTAGATGGAGAGATAACGGAAAAACAAGGATATAGCGAACCGATAAGAAGGTTGAGAACAAAATGGACAGAAGAAAGTTTTGAAGAATTTTTAAATGAATGCGGTTTTGATATTATTCCAGAATTTAGTGATAATCATAAAACGAAGGACGGAGCAGAAAAAGTATGGCTTCAAAGGATTATTAACCTAACTTTCCCCCAATAAATATCCACTACAAAAAAAAATGTTGAAATATCATAGAAACAGTATGATATTTCAACATTTTTTTGTATTTTTTCAGTGTATAATATTTACACTA
>JAITTF010000005.1 GCA_031287215.1 Bacteroidales bacterium | reverse complement strand
GTCAAACTGGTGGTGTAGTACTATTTTCTATGACTACATCAATTTGGCTGCGTAATTCAGCTATCTGGGACTTTATTACGCTTTGCTTTTTGATTTTAGCCTGTATGTCATCAACAATTCGTTGCTGTTCGGTAAGTAACAAGTCTGGTAACGGGAACTCTTGTATTACTACAGGAAAAATATTTGTATTATTACCAAGTCCTTTTTTATATACTTCTACAAGATATTGAAAATATGATGTTCTAAAATAATAATACGCGAACAATGTATTATAATTGGTTAGTCGTATTCGCATAGTAAAATCAGCAAACACACCGCTTAAATCTTCATTGTCTATCAATGCAACTTTTCCAATAGTCCCCTCACCGGAACGAGCAAGTAGAATATCGTTTTTCTGTACCGTCTTTGTTTTTTTTGAATCTGAATAAGAATCAGATACCAACTTAGCGTCTTCGGCATCGAAGTACCAATTTTTGATCGTCGCCATAGATATGTAGTAATAATCACCATCATCAGAATAATCGTTTGGTGATACACTCGCACCTAAAACTATCGGTTCAGCGAGGAAGTGTTTTATTTTTTTGCTTGTGATACCCTCTAATTGTGCCATCACAAACGCGCCTGCATCACGGTGGAATTTTGGACTAAACCTCAAGTCGGGATTATTGCTAAACATTGAAAAATTAACCTCAAACCGTTTGTGTGCTTTAAGTCCGTCAAAAGTAGAATAATCAAGCTTAAACTCGTGTACAAATACTTCATCAATGATTGACTGGATAGGCTTTACAGCGGATTCTTTGCTACGGATAGCACTCTCTATTTTTAAAATATGGTCATTGATTGCTTTACTGTTTGCCTGTAATGTGTCAATTGTGGTTTTATCAAATTTTAAGGCGGCAAGGTCATTGGCATTAAGCGTGGGATAGCCTTTACCCTGACGAGAAACTGCAATTATATTTTGATAAAAAATTCCCCTTAAACAATAGTACAAAATTATCGGCATCATTTTTGGTTTTAACGATATAAAGGCGTTAGTAAAATAGCAGTTCATCAGTTTGGGGGTTATACGAACAAATTTTTTCAAATTTGGGCGTACTTTCGAAAGCAATATATCATCAGTATGGACAGAAATAATATCTCCTTTTTCAATTTTGGCATAATACTTTTCATCAAATAAACTGCGATTATTAAAATTGAGTAATTCTGGTGTAACATTACCATCCTTATCGGCATTACTAATTTCACAGTATTTAAAATTTTCATACAGACTTTTTGTATCTATATGTGATGGAGTATTCATATCAAATAGTTCAAAAAATGAATAAACCTCACTGCTATTTGTGTTTTTGCATTTTAAAAAGTTATAGTCAAACCGAAGAGAAGGTTCCATACTAATTTCTGCAATGCTTGATAAAAGTTTTTTCATTTTATCACCTCAATCCCATTGCATATCACGCATGTAATCAAGTATTGTATCTTTAACGCCATCATTAACAAGCGTAATTCCATTTGTATCTGTGCGGTACAAATCGTTGGGCATAGATTTTTCACCATGTTTGGAACGTTTGTAGCCTACACTATCCGCCTCTGCCATAAAAACACTGTAATTCAGTTTCTCCGCGACTTCACCAAATACCCACCAAGTATTCACAAAGCCAAAAACATCTTTGTTATCCTTATCATAGGTGCACATATCTTCGAGGTCATCACGATATTTGACTATTAGTGCCTTTGCATTGAGTCCATCATCGCGTTTGGTCAGATGATTTTTCAACATTTTGCGCACCATCTCTGTTTCTTCAGTAGGGGTTAAGTCCTTAATCGATGGCAATTTATTTTTTTGTTTTAACCCATCAAATACTGCAAGCAGATTTTCAGCCCGTGTTTTGAGCGCAGAATATTCTTTGCTTGCTTCTGCCCATGCAGTGTCCCATTGTTCGATTTCAGTTTTAGTCTTTTTTTGGGCAAATAATATACTTGTCTTTGTTGAAGTAAATGGCTCAAATGCAAGCTGTGGCAATGATACCACAGCTTTTACCTTGAAATATTTATAAATGAATAGCCGGATATATTTATTCTCGGTTGTGTCGTAAACACTCTCCGGCAACACTGCCGCCAGTCTGCCATTTTCACGAAGAAGTTGATACCACCGTTCTATAAACAGATTTTCCGAATTTTTCTTTTCTCCAAACAGGAAGCCTTTGCCTAGTGTTTTTTTTGTGTCATTATCGAGTTCGACACTAAACGGTGGATTAGTAAGAATTATATCAAAATGGCCATTTACATCTATATCGTTATACAGGGAATCTGAAACACTTCTGATAAGCGCATTTGGGGCAGTCTCTTTTTCATATCTGGAAAATGGAAGCAGACCGTCCTTAACAAAAATATTTGTTGAACCGTCACCATGCAATATCATGTTTACTTTTATCGCTGTGCCAAGATTAAAATTAATCTCACTCGCATAGATATAATCTTTTGCCCAAATGTGCTCATGGTAGTCGGGATAAAACCACATATTTAGTTTGTCTGTTACAGCTCGCGAGCTGCCGAGTTCTTCACGAAAACGGTATTTGATATTCTGCGTTATGAATTTCATATATTCAAGCAAAAAAGTACCGCTACCTGCTGAGGGGTCAATCATGAACGGAATTTCTCTATCTTCACGAATACGCTTTATAGCAAGTCTATCTATTTGAAGCCCCCACAGCATGAATCTAACAATGTTAATATGTGTAAAAAATTGCCCCTTACTCTGCTTAAATCCATTGCGGATTATACCCTCAAAAAAATCACCAAGTATGTCTTTGCCACTAAGACTATTTTTCCCATCAACAAAAGAAAGCCCTTCTAATTTTTGTATAGTGTATTTTAGTTTTGAAAGTGAAAACTTTTTTGTATCAACGACATAGGATTTACGCAATTCTGCGTCATCAGATATGTATAGTTTCGTTTTAAGAGCACGGCGATAAAGATTGTTGATACGGTCAAAGAGTTGTTCATTTGTTTCAAATTCATCTTTTCCATCCTTTGCATACACCAATGATTGAAAATCATAAGTATCGCCATCTTCTTTTTCATCTTCGTCTTGTATTTTTGCGAGTATGAGGTTAGTTAAAGATGCAAAAACTTCATTATCATCAGTGCCGCCCCCGCCCCATAGAACGTTATGGAGGTCTGCCTGCAAGCGTTCAAGGGTTTTATGGCTAAAGTCTGTTTCAATATCTTTTTCTGATGCTTTTATATAAGGTTTCTTTTGAGCTCTACCGTATCTAATCGGCAGTGAGTTGACGCTTTCACGATCTGAATTTATCCAGTCCGCGAATGTTGGGAATTTATTGTTATCAATTATAACACATTCATCAACGACTTTGCTGCCAATTTCACCAGTGGTATAAAGCACAAGATATTTTACATCATTACCATCGGTGCGTTCCATTCCCGCCAATTTGAAGAGTTGTTCTTCAATAATGGCATCTTTATCAACTATAGCATAATCGGATGGCGACTTTAGCTCTATGAACAGAAAAGCGTTACCGTTTGTATCACGCACGATTATGTCGATACGGCTCGTAATTGTATGCGGTCTTCCCGCAGTATATTCTCGCTCAATCTCAATGCAAGACGGCTTATAACCAAGTTCATTCACAAGCTTTGTCAATATAAACGCGCGTACCATTTCCTCATCACCCGTGATTTCTTGTATATCACGCCGTTGCTCTATATCTGCATAGGAAATCTTATTTTTTGAAAGATTAAGTGATGTAACTATCTTTTGCGGCTGTTTTTCAACATAATCAGCAATAAGCGCTCTATTCACTTCACGCCTCCCTTATTCGATTCTAGCATTATACTATTTTAGTATAGGGTTTATTTCAAAAAAGTTCAATAACACGCATCGCCACTACCTACAACTCTATATAACAGACAGAAGCTCCTCTCAAGCGTATACAATATA
>JAITTF010000019.1 GCA_031287215.1 Bacteroidales bacterium | reverse complement strand
GACATTGACTGACTTTTATGTTAATGTCCTATAAACCTCTTGGGTGGTCGTTGACCACTTAATACCGGCTGTTAGCTCCAGAGACACTATCGAGAGGCGTTAAGCTACCTCTTATTGGCTTTGGGGTGGCTTTTTTTAATTTCGAGCGGGAACTTGTGAAAATTACGCTTACATAATAGATAGACTAATAGAGAAAGGATAAGGACTATGAAATTACTTTGCTGGGTTGACGCAGATATGAATAAAAGGATCCAAGAAGAATACAAGGATACTAATATATGCTTTGTAGCGAATTTTGAAGATTTTTGCAAAAATATGGATAACGACTCTCAGATAATTATCAGCTCGTCTAATTTTAATGACTTTGATACCAGCGGTTTCGTCTATAAGGTTGCTGATTTTATTAGAACACTTCCAAACCAGTTATTTCATATTTTTTCGTATGATGAAGATTTAGGCTCCGCATTAAGCATAGGTGTATTATGCCGGGAGAAAAATGTGATAAACCACCAAATATTTCCCGGTTACAAATACACTATTCAATACCATATTGACGTTTGGACGCCTGAATATATTGAATTAAACCGGAATAGAGAAAGCGGAATAATATGAAATATATTCTTAGGTATTGCCAACTAAAATACTCTTATTTATACTATTATCCATTGGTGGATGAGCCTTCACACTAACGGCTGTAAGACCGACAGAGGGCATCAGGTAAGGGAAGATGCAGTAATTCCCTTCAGTTGAGCTAATTACTACTTGATGATCCCCACCAATTTTATTTTGTGAGCAACGGCTACGGTTATTGAGTTGAAGGTCTCTATTATTAG
This sequence comes from Bacteroidales bacterium, assembly GCA_031287215.1. Lineage (GTDB taxonomy): Bacteria > Bacteroidota > Bacteroidia > Bacteroidales > WCHB1-69 > JAGVVH01. The sequence continues at coordinate 2,433 of JAITTF010000019.1, read as the reverse complement.
AGTGTCCATCGTTACCTGACTGTAGCCGTTTTTTATTAGGATGAGTAAAACAAAAAAAGCGACTGATGCCATACAAACGGGGATCGCTCAATATGGCTATGCTCCAGAATTCTCAAGTTTCCGAACACTGGTGGGAGCAGTCGCTTCTTCTATTACCTATGTAAGCAGATTAATCGAGATTCGTCAAGGTATTTAGTAGCTGCCGAATCTAATCCCCGAGCATCCACATTTACGACGTGGTCAGGCTGACAACCCTTGAAATATGCTTACATAACAGGTATGGACATTGACTGACTTTTATGTTAATGTCCTATAAACCTCTTGGGCGGTTTTTGACCGCTTAGTAACGGCTGAGTAGCCTCCAGATAAGCTACCAAGAGGCGTTTGGTCACCTCTTATTGGCTTTGGGGTGGCTTTTTTTATTTCGAGCGGGAAATTGTGAAAATTACGCTTACATAATAGATATGTGTAATGGGGGCTAAAATTTATGGAAAATATATTGAAATAAAATTGTAAAATAAGACTTGATAAAAAAAATAATAAGAAATTATACTGGAATAATATTGGAGGAGAAAAAATGGTTGAGAACTATAATGGAAAAATTAATGAAAATAAAAAAATAAATTATGCTGGAATATTTAAGAAAATTGATGATATACCTGATTTAAGAATTGAACTTGAAAATATATTTAAAACTAAAAGCCATAAGGAATTGATTAAATATAGTTTATTATTGGGCCAACATATTTTGAAAATAACTAATACAGAACCTTGTGATGAGATAAAAGAGAGTTTTAATATAATTATAAAATGGCAAAATGGAGAAACTGGTAAAGGGTTTGCAAAATTTCAGGGAGCAAGAAATGTCGCAGATAAACTCCTTAAATTGGCTCGGGATGAAACAGATCCGATAAAAGAAAAAATATATAGAATTATGGCACAAATTACAAACACTCCTCATGTAAAGACTCATGCTTTATGGGCTTCTGATTATGCAATTAAATTAATAAATAAAATGTATCCAAATAATTTTGATGAAGCAAAAAAAGAAAGGGAAATACAAATAGAATTAATGAAAGGTGTTTAAAATAAATATGAGTAAAAATGGAGTACGCCCAAACGGCACATAACAGGACTGTATATGCTGCGCCCGTAGTAGCGGGCTTGGCCTACGATATGTGTAATGGGGGCTAAAATTTATGGAAAATATTGCATAAAAAAATATTGACATAAAATAATTTTTCATATAATATAACGATAGTGGAGGTTTTTATGCTTATACCATATTTTTGGAAAAAGAAATCCCTGATATGTAAGGACAATAATGGGAAAAGTCTTGGTCTATTGGAATATAGCTATTCAGTTTTTGAAAATGGTGAAACCGTTACATCACCCTATTTTGCACATTTGCAATTTTTTTCAACAAATGATATAGAAAAATTAACAACGCCAACTTTAGTAAAAGATGTTATAACAGTAATATTAGAATTCTTTATTAATAATAATGCAAATTTAGTAGAATGGATTGTACATAAAGACAATCCGGTGGGGCTTGCTTGCCGTGCGTTTTGTGATGTAATGGGAGGTATCAAATCTGATAAAATATATCTTCCTCCGGATAATATAGCTGATAACATAGACGAAAATATATGGGAGGAATATATAATAACACGTGAAGGTTTTTTAGGAAATAACTTCACTGGATCTATAGAAGATATAGTAAAAATAATTGTTACAAAGACAAATAAATTGAAACGGAAATATAAAAAGTTTAAATAATAATGGTATACGTCCCCACTGCATATAGCTTTCACGTTATACGACATTATATCGTATGCCACTTTTATTTTTCGGTATTTATAATTTTAATTATTTTCTCCTGATTTTCTAAAATATCTTTGAATATTTGGGGTCCTATAAAATCAAATAATTCCTTGATTTTTTTAATTTATTCTCCGCTAAATTCGCAAATATTTTTTCTTTTGTTTGTTCCGTTGCTAATTTTAATGCCTTTGCCAATGTAATATCATCAATTTTTGATACTACTTTCCCTAATATACGGTCTTCCAAAGAAGGAATAATAATATTAAGAGCCTGATCCTTGGCGATTTCTTGAGCCAATTTTTTAGACTCAATTTCATCCATCTCCAGATATTTTGCAAAATCTTCAGATTTGCCTGAAGTTAAAATTCTCAAAAATTCTTCTTTCGTCATACTTTCTCCAATCCATGAAACAAAAAAGCGACTGATGCCATACAAACGGGGATCGCTCAATATGGCTATGCTCCAGAATTCTCTTATTTCCGAACACTGATGGGAGCAGCCGCTTCTTCTATTACCTATGTAAGCAGATTAATCGAGATTCGTCAAGGTATTTAGTAGCTGCCGAATCTATGCCACGGGCTGACAACCCTTGAAATACGCTTACATAAT
>JAITTF010000017.1 GCA_031287215.1 Bacteroidales bacterium | reverse complement strand
TTCGTTGTGATGAAATCAGTAGTTGCTACTATTAAAGGAAAAAAACATATTGAATTTGACAAGAAAACAATTCCTTTTGACCTCGTAGATAAAGCCTATTCAATAGTTATTATGTCTTTAATGCTAATTTTCATCTCTGTTTTCGTCCTCTCTCTCATTGAACCGGAATTTCAATTTACGACTATTCTTTTTGAAGCTACTTCAGCATTTACTACAACAGGATTATCACTGGGTGCTGCAGCAGAATTTTCTTGGGCTGGAAAACTTGTTCTCATTCTTAACATGTATATCGGTAGAATTGGCACTCTTACCATGGCTTTCGCGTTAAGCAAAAGAAGTAATGAATCACAACATCAATACCCTGAAACTACTTTTATGGTGGGCTGATTTTTTTTATTGACAAAAATGAAATGATACTAAATTATCCATAAAAAAAATGAAAAAAACTACTAAAGAACTCATATTCACACTATTGATGATAAGTTCATCGTTTCTCTATGCTCAATCTATTGTCGGGAAATGGCAAACTGTTGACGATAATACCGGAAAACCGAAAGCAATCGTAGAAATTTATCAGAAAGAGGATAAATATTACGGAAAAATCGTAGAATTACTCTACTTCCCGACCAATGACCACGACCCAATCTGCACGCCTTGTAAAGATTATCGTAAAAATATGAAAGTCAAAGGTATGGAAATCATTACCGGTGTAAAGTATGACGCTAAAAGCAAAGAATATAAAGATGGCAAAATCTTAGACCCTGAAAAAGGAGAATCCTACACCTGCAAATTGTGGATCGACAATGAAGGAAATCTCAAAGTAAGAGGGTATGTAGCTATGTTTTATCGAACACAAACCTGGAAAAAGGAAAAATAAATTACTGTTGCAGGGTCTTGTACAACAATTCTCCTGTCCCAATTCGATAACCTTCAGAAAGAAAAGTAACTTCTCCCTTTTTATTACTGATAAACACTAACGGATAATCATCAGTAAAAGAGTAATTTATAGAACTTTTCAACTCGTTTATCCACGCTTTATGATCATCCCATACTACAACCGCTTGAGCCGGTAAATTCCATTTTTTGGGATTAAAAGAGAGGGCGTTTTTCTCATCCGCACAGACAAAAAGCATGGTGCCGCCCCATTGTTCAAATTGTGTTTTGTAAAGCGCAATATCTTTTAATAAATGTTTCGTAGGCTCAACATCCAAATCAATAAAACAGACAATGAGTTCTTTCTGGTGTAAATAGTCCTTTATTTTCTTTGAAGTTGCTGATTTATAGATTTTAAAATCAGTATCAATAGTTCCGTAATTCTTAGCATGCACCTCTAATGGTCTTATAACAACCTCTTTATAGATGGTATCACCCTCATTAATCGTAAAAAATTCGAGTCTTGAGAATACACATCCATCAATATGTCTATTGCCGGTAGTCAGAAGGTAAGTACCTGCATCAACTTCCATATTTACAGGAAATTGTGATTTTGTAGGGTCATTTTCATAATCAAAAGTCAACACATCCCCATGGTCAATTTTAGCAATCGTATATTGGTAACAATATTGAGGTTGTTGTATATCCTTGCCATGATAAGTGAGAATGAGTGTCGCTTTTTTTAAATCATTTTGAGAAGGATCTACAAAAAATTGCACCCATTTATGGTTTTCATAAGCATACACTTGCTTAGTAGCATTATCTTTATAGGCAGGAATATCAAGACTACGACATGCAGCTACAAAGAATATATCGGCAGAATGGCGGTCAGCGATTCTTAACTCATAAACGCCAATCGGCGATATCGGGCAATTAAAATAGTTTGCCTCTCCATCTATCGTGATATGCTGTTCCATCCATTGCGCGATTGCCGTTGCAGAGTTATAATGATTCAAATCAGCAGGCAGTTTAGCTGCTAAATAATTTCTCCAAGGTCGGATACCCTCATTGGCAATTCTGGGCGAAATAATCCCTTTGAGATAAACCTCTTGCGGGTATTGATCCGACTGATACAAAGTAATATGCTGCGCTAAAATTGCTGCCCTGCCATCTCGGAGGTCTTTATCAGATAGAGACAAGAAAAATTGATTCAAAAGCAACTTTTCATTTTTTTCTTGAAATAAATTCATTAAAGCAGTCATTTCTACATAATTACCTTCACTTTTATTAATAATCTTCCAAATCTTCACCTTAGTTAAATTTGCATTTTCGATATCAGAACAATCACTTTCTGACGGGAAAGTACTCATATATTGTTCTCTCATTAGATTTTCAGCTGCAATGCGTTGCTTATTAAATTCGACTTTCTCGTCTGCAATTTTTCGTTTTACAAACTGTGGGTCAGGCGGATTCATATCATATAAATAGACATGCTCCGGTTGCTCATGAATCACCACAGTAAGGCTGTCCATTTCTCTCACTCTAAAGGGTTCAAAACTATAAAGGTTTGATTTTTTAGCCCAAATTAATAAATCTCCAAATCCTGTTGTTAAAAATGCTTCTCCCTGAGTGTTTGTTTTTTGAGTTGCTAATGGGTAAAATTCTGCTAAGTTATAGAGTTTAAAAGAG
>JAITTF010000314.1 GCA_031287215.1 Bacteroidales bacterium | reverse complement strand
AAATAATAGGCGCCATAGACATGATTAATCTCGGAACCATCAAAATTCCAATAATTCACATCATTAGTATTTCCATTTATTACAAATCCATAATCATCATATACAAATTCAAACAGAGTGTTATTATAGTAATAACCATTAACAGCAATAGTGTCATTTTGAAAATCCAAACCGCGATGGAGGGTATCTTGTTGTATGGACTTAAAGGCACCCAACGTCCACTTATTGCCATGAGACCGCAGTAAGCCACTTTCATGAACCATAGAACCGTAATTAGAAGCGGTACCTTTAATATCTCCGATAACAGTATAACTATTTTTAGTAGAAAATGTTATAAAAACATCCCTATTTAAAAACGGCTCGCTATTAGTGATCAATGTATCTGACTGTTCACTACCGAGCAACAAGAGATTGATGGAAGTAATTCCTTGTAAGCTAATTCCGGAAAGATTGGCAGAACCAAAGACAACAATAGAAGAGATTTGATGATTTCCATTTGATTTAAGGGTAACATGATGATTTTCGTCTATCACAAAAAAAGCCTTACAAGCCAACGGTGCAGGAACCTTCACAATAGATAAAGAGGCACAAGAGTTATTGTCGAACCAAATAGTATCCATCACAGAGGGGAGGCAACCCGTGCTATCCTGCGGTGTACCTCCTGAAGAAACCGCCCAATGGGTCGGGTCATTGGTCAAACCTCCCTCTCCTACCCAATAGTAACTACGTCCCTGAGTATTAGCAGCTATCCAAGTGATATTTCCCGAATTTCGTCCTAAATTATTTTCTTCCGATGCACTCCATGCTCCTCCTATAAAATCTATATTTACATAATTAATATTTGTAGTCGTGATTGTAGATCGAATAGCAAACAACCGGAGACGAGTAATGCCGTCTATAGCACATTTTTCAGAGCAATAAGCAGAGGAAAATTTTATATCTTTCAGTGCTAAAGTAATCAGTCGGCGGGTAAGAATGGTGGATGGTTGATTAAAAATCAGACTATCCTTGATAAAAACAAGAGATTTTGTACCGCTATTAATGCAACATAATGCTAAACTGGGGGTTTCCACTATGACACGTCCAATAGTATCACTATACGATGATGAGTAGTAAGCGGTAGGTGCATCCCCACGGAAAGTGATAGAGTGGATCTTTTCGTTTTCAAGCACATTGATAACCAAGAGAGAACTACCTATTATGATATCACAACTATCCAAAATATTGTTTTTTCCTTCAAACAATGGAGTATTAGGATAGGAGACATTTTGTTCACGCAAGATTAAGGTCGTACCGGTAAAGTCTTTCGGATAACTTGAGTTACCTGAATACAGTTGAGATAAGTCTATATTATGTCGTTGGGTAGAGAAATGAGCACAATAGAGTTGTCGAATGATCGTAGTTGGTAAATTCAGGTCGGAAAGTAGCACTACATTGGCGGAAGGTTTATTGATATAAAAATGCAAAAAAGAGCTACAAAAATCAGGATTGATCATGATCGTAGCATTTTCTGTTCCCTCCATGCGCAAAACAACAAATTTGGCATACTGATTCACGGTTAAATTACCGGTTATAGCAGATACATTAGTAGTACTTGATGACGTAGAAATTAGAGAATCATTCACCGTAAGATGATGACATTTCATCACTACAGACAACATAAAACGTTCATTTACAGTAATATCACCATCTACAGTAAGTTCTTTACTCACGTTAAGTGGTGCATTAACCAAAAGAGAATCATCAATTATAAAAGGCGCATCTAAGGTAAGTGGTTGTGTAATAATGAATCTCTGAGAGAGGAAAACCTTATTGACCGTACTTCCAAGTGTAAGTCCCGGTTCATCTACCAGAATAGTAGCTACGTGCAGCTCAGCTTGGTTGACCAATATTTTGCCATAAGTATTGTAAGCGTTCAGTCCTGCGGCGAAAACCAAAGTATCACCTGCATCTATTCCGACAGGGATCACAGTGCCATAGGCACCATCAATTCTCCAATTAGAGGTATTACCAAGAACATTACTCGTTGCAGCATTACTCCAAAAGACTTTTTTGCCTTGCGCTGAAAGGTCTATCCCCAAAAGGGATCCCATAACAAGCAAAAATAGACAAAATATTGCTTTTGGCAAACAAAAATTTTTATTTGTATCATCTGCAAACATAGGCTATCTATAAAACTTTTATATTAATTTTATGCAACAAAAATACAAAAAATAATGATAGCAATTTTAAAAAAAACTAACTAAAAGACTATTTTATTAAATATTTTTCAGTAGAGCACAAGTTCGTGAGATATATGTATAAAAAATCTTTATTAATTAGAGAAAACTGACAACCTCTTTAAGTACCTGTTGAAGTTCAAGAGAGACTCTTGACAATGGTTGTCTTAAATAATACCCCATTTTGCCTTGTAAAGCTAAAATCGCTTTAATGCCGGCAGGATTACCTTCTTTAAGCGACAATTGAGTGATGTCTAACAGTATATTATGAATTAATTTAGCATTTTCAAAATCACCATTCATAGCCAAATGAACCATTTTGGAGACCATTTTTGGGAAAGCATTAGCGGTAACCGAAATTAAGCCATCAACACCCACAGCCAACAAAGGAAGCGTAATGGCATCATCACCTGAAATGACCAAAAAATGATCCGGTTTATCTTTAATGAGTTTCATAATATGATTCATATTTCCTGAGGCTTCTTTAATACCAATAATGTTGTCGCAATTACGAGCGATTTGAAGAATGGTGTCAGTTTCTAAGCAACAACCTGTCCTTTTAGGGACATTGTACATCACTACGGGAAGAGGAGAATGATAGGAAATTTCACGATAATGTTCATATAGACCTAATTGTGATGGTCTATTGTAGTACGGTGTAACTGAAAGAATAGCATCAATGCCGGTAAAATCATCATTTTTGAGGTGTTCAACTACTTGTTGTGTTGACGGACCTCCCAATCCTAACATCAAAGGGAGACGACCTGCATTTACATGAATAACAAGTTTCACGATATTAATTTTCTCCTCTTCGGTCAAGGTAGAGGTTTCCGAATTGGTTCCAAGAAGTACTAAATAATCACAACCACCTACAATTAAACTCTCAACCAATTGCTCAAGATTTCGATAATCTACATCGCCATTATTTAAAAAAGGAGTAACAACTACTACTCCTAAACCACTAAATTTAGATTTTGTCATTTAGAACCGGATAATTTATAAGTATAAAAATCAATATTTTGTAACAATAACTGTCGATTATTGGAATCATTATGCATATAGAGGTCATAAAAATTTTGAAAAAAAGAATTTCCTCCTGTAATAAATTTACTTTTAGAACATTGTAGGATTACTTCTATAGGTTTTAATGCCTCACAAGTAAAATCAATAATTACGTCAAAAATGGTATTTAAAAAATCTATGATCATAGTACTATTAGAAATGCCGAGCCAATTGATATCTTTTTTGCAAAAACAATCTGCTAATTGCTCGTTTAAACAGTAGGGAGGCACCTCTTTTTCATCAAAATAGAGTATCATTTTAACTGTTTTATTATCTTTATGCAATTGCTTATAAACAGAACAAATCTCCTCAAAATCGGCTTCTGAAGAAATAGAAGCAATAATTCCTATCAAATTAGCCGACCGTAAAGTAGCTAATCTTTTTTCTGTAATAGAAACATTTTTAGTAACATATCTACTTCTACATCTTTCTTTTAATCTATCAAACATATCATCAACAATTAAGCCACAAATTTACAAAAAAAATACGAATTATACTTCAATAAAAAAAAACAGACCCAATAGCCATCACTGAATCTGCTTTTTTAGAATGTGGTCCCTCTAGGTATCGAACCTAGGACCCCCTGATTATGAGTCAGATGCTCTAACCAACTGAGCTAAGAGACCTTCAAATCTTTCAAAAATTTGAGGCTGCAAAGATACAATTTTTTTTTATTTGGCAAACCATTTTTTTTAACTATTTTTGCAGAAAATTTCTATTAGCATAAAAACAATTAATAGACAAAAAGATAACTATTTATTCATACCAAAAAACATCATTTATGGAAGAAATTAAAAAATATATTAACGACAATAAGGAGCGATTTTTAGAAGAATTATTCAGTTTAATGAGAATCCAATCCATCAGTTCGGAAGAAAATCACAAAGAGGATATGGTCAAATGTGCCAATCGTTGGAAAGAACTCCTATTAGAAGCAGGTGCCGATAGCGCAGAAGTCATGCCTACTGCCGGCAATCCAGTAGTCATTGGAAAAAAAACAATCGGAGCAAATTATCCAACAGTTTTAGTTTATGGACATTATGATGTGATGCCTGTTGACCCTATAGAGCTGTGGAATAGCAATCCTTTTGAACCGGTCATCAAAGAGGATAGAATCTGGGGACGTGGTGCCAACGATGACAAAGGACAATCCTTTATGCACGCTAAAGCCTTTGAATATTTAGTAAAAAGCGGTACCTTGAATTGTAATGTAAAATTTATCCTTGAAGGCGAAGAGGAGATTGGCAGCGGCAGCCTTTATGACTTCTGTGAAACCCATAAAGAGTTACTCAAAGCGAATATTATCTTAGTTTCCGACACAGGCATCATTGCTTCTGATACCCCATCTATTACAGTTGGTCTGAGAGGGTTAAGTTATTTGGAAGTAGAGGTTACAGGTGCTAACAGAGATTTGCATTCAGGACTTTTTGGAGGCGCAGTAGCCAATCCGGTGAATGTCCTTTGTAAGATGATTGCCTCACTGACCGATGAGCAGCATCGCATTACTATACCTCATTTTTATGACAAAGTTTTAGAAGTCTCTGAGGAAGAGCGTCAATTGATGGCACAGGCTCCTTTTAATTTGGAAAATTACAAAAAAGCACTTGACATAGAAGAGATTTATGGGGAAGAGGGATACTCAACGATTGAGCGTACCGGCATTCGTCCTGCGTTGGATGTATGCGGTATTTGGGGTGGTTATACCGGAGAAGGCTCTAAAACGGTACTTCCTTCTAAAGCATCTGCTAAAATCTCCATGCGTTTGGTACCTCATCAGGATTCTGTAGAGATCACTAATATATTCCAGCAGCATTTTGAATCTATTGCTCCTCAGGGAGTTAAAGTAAAAGTTACTCCCAGTCATGGTGGAGAAGCTTACGTAGCTCCTATTGATATGCCGGCATACAAAGCCGCAGAACAAGCCTATACTCAGACATTTGGAAAACGTCCTGTTCCTACACGCAGTGGAGGCAGCATTCCTGTCATTGCCGGATTTGAGAAAATCTTAGGTACAAAATCTATCTTAATGGGATTTGGATTGGAAGAAGATGCCATCCATTCTCCTAATGAAAGCTATAAACTCCAGCATTTCTTTAGAGGAATAGAGACTATTGTGCTGTTTTATGGATATTATGGGAAGTAGAGAAATGGGGCATTAACAACAAATGGTTGTTCTACACTATCGGTTGTTTTTTTGTGTATTTTTGTAGAACAATTAATAAAACATCAAATTATGTATTCCATAAAAACAACTGTAGGTTCAAGTTCTACAGACTCGGAGGGTAAGCTAAAACTCATTTCTGCCTTAGATTTAATGCAAGATTGTTCGCAATTATGGTTAGATTCTGAGCCTGCAGCTAAACAATATTTCTCTAGCAATCACCTCTCTCAAATTTTAGTTTCAAGGCAACTTGACGTATTACGATACCCCTGTTATGGCGAAAAACTAACAACAACTACAAGTATTTACGAATGCAAAGCCTTTTACGGATACCGCAATACCGTTATTTATGATGAAACGGGCAAAGCTTGTTTTTTATCGTGGTCTATCGGTGCATTTGTCAATCTTGAAACAGGCAAACTCACGCGCGTAAGTAACGAAATTTTTGAGAAAATAAAGATGGATAGCAAAATTGAAATGTATTATTTAGAAAATAAAATTGCCATTCCTGATTTATCCACAGTTAAAGAAGTACCTCTCAAAGTCAGAAGACAGGATATAGATTTTAACCGACATTTGAATAATGCTCGATATATTGATTATGCGATTGAGTATCTACCGGTAGATTTTTCAATTAAGAGATTACGCGTTCAGTATCAATCTGCTGCAAAATTTGGAGAGTTATTATATCCAGAAACACTTTCTATAGGAGAGCAAGTTTTTGTTTTCCTAAAAGATGAGCAAGGCAAGTCTAAAGCGTTGATAGAATTTACGAAATAGATTCAATCAACTTCCACAGTTCCTGTGCTGATTTCTTCCAAGAATATTTTTCGCGTAGAATTTTTCCTCTATTGATCAGATGTGAACGCAACAGATCATCATTTACTAAGAGGCACATAGCATCTTTAATCTCAGCAATCGAGAAGGGATTAACTGTAATTGCAGCATCTTCAGCTATTTCCGGCATAGAAGTGATATTAGAAGTAATGACAGCAGTTTCTGCGCAAAAGGCTTCCACGATAGGAATTCCGAAGCCCTCAAATAGAGACGGATAAAGTAAAGCAATAGCTGAAGCCATCAAATGTGCAACCTTTTCAATAGGGAGATGTCCCATAAAAACGACATCATTTTTATAAGTCATTTCTAAAAAGGCATTTTCAATATCACCTTTCCACCATTTTTTATCACCTACTACGATTAATTTTGTATTTTTGCCATCCTCAATTTTAAAAAGGTCAAAAGCCTTAAAAATATTGTCTAAATTTTTTCTCTTATGAATTAATCCAATAAATAAAAAAAATGGATTTCCATCACAAAATTCATCTCTAACAAGTTGCTTTGTTTCATTTTTTAAAGGGATAAAAATCTGATTTGCTGCATTAAATACAACACTAATTTTATCTAAAGGAATATCATATAATTGATGAATATCCATTCTAGTAAAATTGGAAACTGTAACAATATGGTCAGCTTTTTTTGCGAAACGATGAAAAAAATATTGATAGTATCTTCTCACAACGGGTTTAATAAATTCTGGATGGTGTTCAAAATTCAGATCGTGAATTACATCAATAGTTTTCACCTTTAAATGTAGCGGTATCCAACCATCAGGAGACAAAAAAATATCCGGTTTTATTTTATGCAATACAATAGGAATGGTAAATTCAAAATAGATAAACCATAAAATAGGGTGTCGAGCAGGAGGAGAAGCAACATGAGCAATCACATTATCAGCAAATATAAATTCTTGAGCATAAGGACGATCAAAAATGAAATGAAATTCATGTTCAGGATGAGCAATTACTATATGTTTCAATAATTCAAAGGAAAATCGTCCTATACCTTCTAATTTATTGCTAAGTAATAGGCGTGTATTGACCGCAATTTTCATTGTAAAAAAAAATGATTAGCTAATATTTCGTTTAATAGATTTGCTAAATCTCATATCTTGAATATTCAGTTGAATATTGACTTGATTATTCCAGCAATTTTCCTCTACATGATAAATAATATCAAATTCATTAACAGAAGCAATCTTTTTAAAATGTTTTTCAAGATCCAGTTCTTCAATAGAATTAATCCCCAAAAAGTGCAAAAAATCAGTATTGTTTTTGTATTTTTCTTTACAAAGGTCTGTTAGATGTTCTTTAGAATTAAAAAAAATAGCATCTAAAGGGTGAACTGATTTTTGAGGATATAAAAACCTCATTTTTAGATGATTTTTACCAACAATTCTACCGAACCCTTCTTCCACAACATTTGTAGAGAGAAAGACCGGCAGCATATTACCGGGTCCAAACGGGGCAAATTTATTAAGGTTTTTAAAAAAGTTGGTCGTGATGTCTCCTAAATCAATTTCTACATCGACTTCAATTTCAGGCACAAGAGAATTTTCTTGTACATTATCATTTACAAAATGTTCAAACATATCGCTAAACTTTGCCAAATTTTCTTCTTTAAGAGATAATCCGGCAGCAAATATATGACCACCAAAATGTTCCAATAAATCGGAGCAAGCATCAATACCTTTATAGATATCGAAACCTTTAACCGAGCGAGCAGAACCTGTAATCAAACCATCTGGGGAACGAGTGAGAATGATAGTAGGTTTGTAAAATTCTTCTACTAATCGAGACGCAACAATTCCAATAATACCTTTATTCCATTCTGGATTATAGAGCACAATGCTTTTTCTACGGAGAAAATTTTCCGAAGAAGAGATCATATCAATAGCTTCAAATGTGGCTTTTTTATCTAATTCTCGTCTTGCATCATTATGGCTGTTTATATTAGAACCAATTTCGATGGATTTATCTTCATTTTCGCAGACCATTAAGCGAACCGATTCTCTACCTGTTTTCATTCTTCCTGCTGCATTAATACGAGGTCCAACGAAAAACACCAAATCAGAAACAGAAATGACTCTACTAAAAATAGTTTCTTCTCTTGGAGGATAATGGATTTTAATGCCGGACTGTTCAATAATAGATTTTATGCCTACTCTTGGGAATCTATTAATGATCATTAAGCCAAAATGAGTCAGTATTCTATTTTCACCGGTAATAGAAACAATATCTGAAGCAACGCTGATAGCAACAAGGTCCATTTTTGACAACCAAATTTGGTCAGGTAATCCAAATCTAATACAATATCCTTGGACTAATTTAAAACCGACACCACATCCTGACAATTCTTTAAAAGGATAATCACAATCCGGATTTTTAGGATCTAGAATGGCGCAAGCGTCAGGGAGGGCTTCCCCAATAAGATGATGATCGCAAATAATAACATCAATGCCATAATTATTAGCCATATCTACCATATCATTAGCTTTAATACCACAATCTAATGATATTAAGAGATGAAAATGGTTATCCCGACAATAGTTAATTCCTTTTACCGATATTCCATAACCTTCTGAATAGCGATCCGGAATATAATACTCTATAAAATCTTGATAATATTCTCCAATAATTTCACTTAGGAACGAGTACATGAGGGCTACGGCAGAAGTACCATCAACATCATAATCGCCATAGATCAGGATACGTTCATTATTTATAACCGCTCTTGAAATGCGTTCAACTGCTTTATCCATATCTTGCATCAAAAAAGGGTCATGTAATTTATTAATATCCGGTGAAAAGAAATCGCTTGCTGTTTCGGGGCTATCAATTCCACGGTCAACTAATAAAGTAGCTAGTACTGGGGGTAACGAAAGCTCTTTACACAGATTTTCCACTTCCTGAGAACGATTATTTTCGTGAATTAGCCATCGTTTTTCCATTGCTTATAATTTTTCGCAAAGATACGTAAAAAAATAAATTAATCATATAGAAATTATCCATTTAATTGTTTTTCAATATCCTGTATGCATTGTTTCATCTCCTTATCAGTTTCACAAAGGTCACTAATCGTATGGCAAGCATGTAAAACGGTTGCATGATGTTTATTTCCGCACAACTCACCAATAGCTGAAAGAGATAATTTAGTATATTTTTTCGCAAAATACATACTAATTTGTCGCGCTTGAGAAATTTCTCTTTTTCTTGTTTGAGCGTTAATACTGCCGGAAGGAATGTGAAAATAGTTACAAACTATTTTTTGAATATATTCAACCGAAATTTCTTTGGCAGTACTTTTAACATATTTTTCTACCATTTCTTTAGTCAACTCAATCGTAATCTCTCTTTTATTGAGAGAGGCATGAGCTAAGATAGCAATCATTGCCCCCTCTAATTCACGCACATTAGAAGAGACCCGTAAAGCGAGGTAATCAATGACTTCCGGTGAAAATTCAATTCCATTATTCTCTATTTTTTTCTTAAGAATAGCAATCCTTGTCTCATAGTCAGGAACTTGTAGATCAGCAGTCAAACCCCATTTGAATCGAGAAATTAATCTTGTATCAAACCCTGAAATTTCTACCGGTGATTTATCAGAAGTGAGGATGATCTGTCTCTCTTTTTGATGAAAATAATTAAAAATGTTAAAAAGCACCTCTTGTGTTTTGGGTTTTCCTCCCGCAAGAAATTGAATATCATCTAAAATAAGAACATCAACATTTTGATAAAAAAAGACAAAATCATTAATATTATTATTTTTTACCGATTCCATAAACTGTTGATAGAATAGGTCAGAATTAACATAAATTACTAATTTGTCCGGAAAATTTTCTTTGATTTGTAATCCAATAGCATGTGCTAAATGCGTTTTTCCTAAGCCTACATTGGAATACAAAAACAATGGATTAAAAAGGGTCTTACCAGGATCTTGCGCAATTGCCCAACCAGCGGCACGAGCTAATCTGTTACAATTTCCTTCTATGTAATTATCAAAATTCAACTCAGGCTTTAAATTTGAGAGTATTTTTGTTTTTATAACACCTGGTAAGACAAAAGGATTTGGTATTTCTTTATTAGATAAATTGTAGACGTCTATCGGTTTCTTGATTTCATTATTAAAAGAAGCAGAAATATTTTGTGATGGCAAGGTCATATTTTTTAGTTTGTCTGCACCCACCTTATTTTCCATAACAACGCTGTATTTTAATTTTCCGGAAACCCCTAATTCTTTTTTGATCACTTTTTTAAGCAAGTTTAAATAATGCGTTTCTAACC
>JAITTF010000301.1 GCA_031287215.1 Bacteroidales bacterium | reverse complement strand
TGTTAGAACCGTTGATGAAATCCAATCCATTCAAATGGCTTTAGTGGAGAATATCCAACGTGAGAATCTCAATGCTATGGAAATAGCGGTTTCTTATCAACGTCTATTAGATGAATGTTCACTCACTCAAGAAGAAATGAGCGAAAAAGTGGGAAAAAAAAGAAGTACTGTCGCTAATTACCTACGTCTGCTTAAACTTTCTCATGAAGCCAAAATCGCTATCCGTGACAATAAAATTTCTATGGGACATGCAAGAGCACTTGTCTCTGTTGACAATGAGGAAATCCAAGCGAAGATTGTTAATCAGATTATAAATCAAGAACTTTCTGTACGCCAAACGGAATCTTTAGTAAAAAAATTCTCTAATACAGTTAAAAAAACTAAAGTAACTCTTACCCTTTCCGATGAAATTGTAAATTATCAAACCTCCTTGTCCGAAAAATTACAGACTAAAGTTGTGATTAAAAAAGAACTCTCAGGGAAAGGGAAAATTACGATTCCTTTTACCTCTGATTTAGCGCTGAAAGAGATGCTTGAAAAGTTACAGTGAGAGTTTGTACATAAATATTGCAGCTGCGATAGAAGCATTTAAAGATTCTGTGTGTTGATCGTAGGCAGGTATAGTTACTTTTTGGTTGATAAAAGGGAATAAAGTTTTTGAGATTCCATTTGCTTCGTTGCCAATAATGATGATGCTATTGTTTTGAAAAGTAGTCTTTGAGATAGGAGTACCGTCCATAAACGCACCAATAACAGATGGATGATCTTGTCGGAGGCTTAAATAATCGGCAATATTTTTATAAACTACTTTTACACGAGTAAAAGAACCCATTGTAGCTTGAATAGTCTTAGGATTTGTAAATTCTACCGATTGGGGGGAGGCTAAAATCTGCCTGATGCCAAACCAATCTGCTGTGCGAATGATCGTTCCTAAATTGCCGGGATCTCTGATGTCATCTAAAACTATTAGCGGTTTATTGCTGTTAAGATCAGTTGCCGTAGGCTGTGGCATTTTAGCTATTGCCAATACCTCTTGTGGTGTAGTGAGTATGGAGATTCTTTCTAATTCGGCAGGAGTGAGTGGTGAAATTTCTATTTCAGGAGCAATATAATGGGCGTACATGTCAAGCCAAGTATTGGTAGCCCATAATTCAGTAGTTATAAAATCCGATTTCAACAATTCTAAAATAGATTTAGTACCTTCCACAATAAATAGACCTTCGAGTTCTCTAAACTTTTTCTGATGAAGTAGTTTAATCTTAGAAATTTTATTTTTAGTAATCAAAATAATCAAATATTGAAGGTAAAAAAATTATAGATTATCTTCTCTTTTTTGCATCACTTCGGTATGGTTGGGATAGTCGAGGGAGTAGTGTAAGCCTCTACTTTCTTGTCTATTCATAGCATTTTTGATGATGAGATAACCGACATTAATCATGTTGCGTAACTCACAGATTTCGGGAATAATGATAGATTTTTTGTACAGTTGTTCCGTCTCTTCATAGATAATTTGCAGGCGATCAAAAGCGCGTTTAAGTCTCAAATTAGAGCGAACAATGCCTACATAATTAGACATAATACTTTGTAACTCTTTTTTAGAGGAGGTAATGAGCACCATCTCTTCGTTATTGACGGTACCAGAGCTGTCCCAATCGGGGACATCTTCTCTAAATTGAATGGTATTGATTGTTTCTACCGCTTTTATGCAGGCTCTATGAGAAAACACTAATGCCTCAAGCAAAGAGTTAGATGCCAATCTATTAGCACCATGCAGTCCTGTTGAGGTGCATTCTCCGGAGGCATACAAATTTTGGATAGAGCTTTCTCCCCATTCATTAGTAGCAATACCACCACAAGAGTAATGGGCAGCAGGCACTACAGGAATCATATTTTTAGTAATATCAATGCCAATACTTAAACATTTAGCATAAATATTGGGAAAATGTGAAAAGATCTCATTTTTCTTAATGAGAGTTGCATCTAAAAAGAGGTGATCACTACCGCAAATCTTCATTTCGTTATCTAAAGCTCTTGCCACTACATCGCGGGGAGCTAATGATCCTCGTACATCATATTTTTGCATAAATTCGCGTCCTGACATATCTTTGAGAATAGCACCGGCACCTCTCATCGCTTCCGTAATTAAAAAAGAGGGAGCCTCTTTAGGGTTGTAAAGAGAAGTAGGATGAAATTGCACAAATTCCATGCCCCTTACTTCTCCTTTAGCGCGATACACCATTGCAATACCATCGCCGGTAGCAATTTGAGGGTTGGTAGTATTAGCATACACATTGCCGATGCCTCCAGTGGCGATCATGGTAGTTTTTGCCAGAATGGTATTCACGGTTTTATTCACAGTGTCGTAAACGTATGCACCATAGCAACATTTATCGGGAGTCCTTCTATTGACATCCATACCCAAGTGGTGTTGAGTGATAATTTCAACGGCTAACTGTTCCTCAAAAATCTCAATATTTTTATGCGAAAGTACGGCGGCAATTAGTTTTTGTTCTATTTCTAATCCGGTAATATCTTTGTAATGCAGTACTCTAAATTCAGAATGTCCACCCTCTTTAGCCAAATCAAACTGTCCTGAGCTATTTTTATCGAAATTGACTCCCCATTCCACGAGTTCCATCACTCTGGCGGTGGATTCACGGATTGTTAACTCTACAATGTTTTTATCAGAAAGTTGACTTCCTGCTACCATGGTGTCTTGAATGTGTTTTTCGTAAGTATCAGGATGATAAATGACGGCGGCAATGCCTCCTTGAGCGTACTTAGTAGAGGTGTCATCAATTTTAGATTTGGTAACGATACACACTGTACCATAATTAGCTGCTTTAAGGGCAAAACATAAGCCTGCAATGCCTGAACCAATAATTAAGAAATCAACCGTTTTTCTCATATTGTTTTTTTTATTTGCATATATAAAAAAACTCCTCCAGAAGGAGGAGCATTATTATTTTGTAGTATTAATTCTTACGATAAGAATCAACTTTTTCTTTCAGTGCGGGGTCTATTTCTTTAGCTAACTGTGTTTTTAGGCGGAGGAGCATGATGTTATTTTCCCTGTCATGATTATTAATATTGTATGCTTTTTCAGACCAATCGTGAGCCAACGTAAAACATTCTTTTTTCTTGTCTGCCATTGCAGTCATCTCAGTATATTTTTTTGCAGTTAACAGTTCTGTCTCTTTATCCTGGAAATAGATCCCTTCATAAAAGTAACGATATGCCATTTGAGAATTTAAACCAAAATGGTTAGGATAATTCTGTAATCCTTTGTTTAGTAATTCTTCTGCCTTTAAAAACTGACCGGCATTATTAAGAATGATTGCTATTGACGTTATTACATCCGGATCATTGCCATATCTTTTCAACATAGTATCACAAGTTGATTCTAATTTATCAATTTCATTGGTCATACTATAGTAGTCTAAATAGGTAATATAAATTTCGCGTTGCAAAGTATCTTCTTTTACGTATAGAAGTGAATTTTTTAGAGTTTTTCCAGCATTAACGGTGTCATTTTCTTCTTTATAAAGATCATATAGTTTTAAATAAATATCAGGCAGTGGAGTTTTACTTTTAGATCCTTCTATTACTGTTTTTCTATAATTATCCATATCATTTGCTTGCAGGTACATATCAGCTAATTGACCGTAAAAAACGCCTAAGTTGAATGCTAACACCTTGCTTTTTTCATCTAATTTAAAATTGCGAATTGCAATATTAAGATATTCAATTGCTTTTGGTAAATTATTGGTTGCACTTTCTTTCATTGCTATATTATAGATTGGCTCAGCACATAAGATTTGTCCTGTTTTACAGTCAAATAGTCCAGTTTTAGGGGTTACGTTAGCGTCCAACTCTAATGCTTTGTAGAAACTTTCGTTTGCGATAAAAATAGCGTCAGGGAAACGAGAAGTAGCATTTGGGTTGCCTTTTAGTTTCTCTTGTTCCTGATTAAATAATTGTAAATAAACATTGGCTCTGATGAGCCATACATCGGCACTGTTGGCGTTGTTGGCTAAACATTCATCTACTAACTTTTTAGCTTTGGGAACTTGTTTACTTTGTAAAGTCATCCATACGTCTTGTACACATTGTTGTGAAGAAACTGTAAGTGAGAAGAATACAAATAATAGTGAAAATAAAATGGTCTTTTTC
>JAITTF010000220.1 GCA_031287215.1 Bacteroidales bacterium | reverse complement strand
TTCCACTTTAAAAGTAAAAGAGAAATTTTTAAGTTGTTTTTCCACTTTCACAACTTCGCCCAACTTAAATTTTGCTTTGTAAACTACCCCTTTTTTGAGTTGACCTTCATGAGGAATAAATTCTATGGTTTGATTATTCACCCAATAAGCTTTTCCTTTCATGGAAGGCGAAAAGGAGAATAGATTTTTAGCGATTTCAGTGTTCGGTTCTACACCATCAACGGGATTAGTCAATTCAATTTTGATAGAGCTGTTAGAACGGAGCAGTCCGCCCGTATAACCGCTAATATAATCGATATACTCAATATCGGGGATTACGTTGTCTTTACAAGAGGTAAAAGTTGCCGCCATTACTATAAAAATGGCAACTGATAATAAAAAAAGGATTTTTTTCATAAGGGGAATCATTAAATGTGATGATAAGGTTCGTGATTTAAAATAGTGAAAGCTCTATAGAGCTGTTCTGAAAAAATAAGACGTGTCATGATGTGAGGAAATGTCATGTTAGAGAGAGAAAGGGAATAATTTTTGCGCGCATACACCGCTTCAGAGAAACCATAAGCACCGCCGATCAGAAAAACGAGTTTTTTGAGACCGGCATTCATATTCTGTTGAATAAAAGAGGCAAAGTCAACGGAAGAGAGTTTTTTTCCATTCTCGTCCAATACCACAACAAAGTCGGTAGTGTCAATTTTTTTTAAGAACAATTCTCCCTCCGTTTTTTTTTGCTCTTCAACTGACAAAAATTTACAGTTTTTAAGATAAGGAATAGCCATAATCTCGAAGAATGAGTAAAAATTTATTTTTTTAAAATAGTAATTCACAGCTTCTTCAAAGATTTCAGCATTTTCTTTTCCAATAACGATCAGTGTGATTTTCATTCAAAATTTGTGATAAAATTTCGTTGCAAAGGTATGTTTTTTTTATGAAATTTTTCAAATCAAAATAGATTAAAAAAAAACCACCTCTTGAGGTGGTTTTTTTATACGTTAAACTCTTTACTTACAATTGTTGATTGATTTATTTTACTAAATCGATGATTGCTTTGAATGCCTCAGGATTGTTCATTGCGAGGTCGGCGAGGGTTTTGCGGTTTAATTCAATTCCCTTCTTTGATAGTTTACCCATAAATGCTGAGTAAGACAAGCCATATTTACGAACGCCCGCATTAATACGGGTAATCCACAAACTTCTGAAAGCTCTTTTTTTGGCTTTACGATCGCGGTAGGCATATTGTTGTCCTTTTTCCCACGTGTTTTTAGCCACGGTCCAAACGTTTTTACGTTTACCGAAGTACCCTTTGGTACGTTTCAAAATCTTTTTTCTGCGTGCTCTTGAAGCAACATGATTCACTGATCTTGACATAAATACTCCTTTCTTTTTTTTACGTCAGCGGTTTTATTTAGTAAAAACTCTTAATGTGCTGATAGTAAAGTTAATAATTTATTTAGTTTGTTAGCAAACGCCCAACATTTTTTTAATGTTTCCTTCGTTTACTTTTTCAGCCACTACTGCATAACGTAAATTACGTTTTCTTTTAACTGATTTTTTAGTCAAAATGTGGCTGTGATAAGCATGGTGTCTTTTCACCTTTCCAGTGCCGGTTAATGTAAACCTTTTTTTAGCAGCGGATTTTGTTTTAATTTTAGGCATCTTGTTAGTTAATTTTTTTAATGTTAATATAATGAGTTTAACGTTTCTCGTTTAAAAATTATTTTTTGGGATTAATGACAATCATCATTCTCTTTCCATCTAATTTAGGCAATTGTTCAGGTTTTCCATACTCTTCTACGACTTTAGCAAATTTAAGTAAAATGAGTTCTCCTTGATCTTTATATACGATTGATCTACCTTTAAAAAAAACATCTACTTTAACTTTACAACCATCCTTTAAAAAGTTAATGGCATGATTGGCTTTAAATTCTAAATCATGCTCATCGGTTTGAGGACTAAGACGAATCTCTTTAATAACTACCTTCGCAGACTTAGCTTTTATCTCTTTTTGTTTTCTCTTTTGTTCATAAAGAAATTTTTGATAATCCATCACTTTACAAACCGGAGGATTTTCTAAAGGAGAGATCTCTACTAAATCTAAACCTCTCATTTCTGCTAATTTTATAGCCTCTTTGATAGAAATAATTTTCGGCTCTATGCCTTCTCCAACGACTCTGACTACAAGTGCAGAAATATTGTCGTTTATCTTATGTGCTGCTTCTTTTTTCTGAGGAAGCCCCCTACGAGTATAAGGGCGGTTGAACTGTGTTGCGATAAGATTTTCTCCTTTCTTTTTGTTAATTACAATTTCTTTTTTTTTCGGGGCGCAAAATTACAAAAAAAATCAATACAAAGTTAATGAGTTTCATGATAATAAGATTATAAATTTTATATCAATTTTTGAAAGTGGATTATGCAAATACAATTTCTATAAAAATTCTTTTTATTATCAATTTTATTTAAAATATTTTTTTTTACGATTAATGAGATTATTAAAAAAAAATGTATCTTTGTACCGTCTTAATGTACCAATACACTACTTTGATAGAGCGCGGGATTTAAAGAGACAATACTTATTTTAAAAAACTGATATAAAACAAATTAAAAACAAAAAACAATCAAAATGATTAACTTAAAAAACATTCAATTTAGTTATTCAAAAAAGGTTCCATTGTTCAAAAACATTGATTTAGAGTTGAAAAGTGGACATATTTTTGGATTACTCGGAAAAAATGGTGCTGGAAAGACCACGTTATTAAAGATTATTTCGGGGCTTTGTTTTCCAAAACAGGGGTCAGCGGAGGTATTTGGCTTTCGTTCGGAATTTAGGTCTCCGGAATTTATGCAAAGGATTTTCTTTCTGACGGAAGATCTGTTTATACCTCATTTGACTGTCGAAAATTATGTAAAAAGTTATGCTTCTTTTTATCCTAACTTTGATCAAGACAAGTTTATTTCATTCATAAAAGCCTTTGAAATGGAATCTACCAAAGGATATTTAGATCAAATGTCTTATGGGCAGAAGAAGAAAGTGATCATCTCTTTTGCGTTGGCTACCAACTGTGAATTGTTGATTATGGACGAGCCGACCAATGGATTAGACATTCCTTCCAAGATAGTTTTTCGTAAAGTGATGGCGAGTGCTGCCACGGAGGAGCAGTTAATTCTCATTTCTACTCATCAGGTGCGTGATTTGCATAGTCTTATAGACGCCGTCATCATCATTGAAAACGGAGAAATTTTATTAAATGCTTCTAACGATACCATCACCGAAAAATTATTTTTCCAATATGAGGATGATGATGATAACAGCCCTGTTTTGTATCAAGAAGATAGCTTAAAGGGCATTTTTGCAGTCAAAGAAAACCTGCAACACCGCGACAGTAAATTAGACTTAGAGCTTTTATTTAATGCGGTTCTTTTAAATAATCAAAAAGTTAAAGAAATTTTTAAATCCTAATTACTATGAAAAATTTATCTATAAAAAGAATGGTCTCTCTGTTTTATCAATCATGGATGCAGACCAAAAAACAATCCTACATTCTGTTTGGAGTGGTATTATTAATAAGCGGATTGGGTGGATTTGTATTACAAAACAATGATATTAGTTTCTGTTATGGTTTCTTTATTGGTATTTGTATTGTCGTTGCTATTAAGACTTTCCAATTTCATGACAATCGCGATCGGCAGCACTATTTGCTTATCCCTGCAAGTACCGGAGAAAAACTGATTATATCCATTGTTGAGACTCAATTTATTCAACCTCTATTATTACTTTTCGCAATGATTTTAGGCTTATTTTTGGGTATTTCCATAAGAAAACTAACAGGTTGGCGTGTCCCGGACATCAATACTTTCTCTGTATTATCAGCTTGTTTAAGGGATACTATTGGCAATTTAAGTTTTGTTTTAGGATTACTGCTTACACAAGCTATATTCATATTTGGCAATCTCTATTTCAAGAGTAGAGGATGGCTTAAAACCATATTATCTTTCATTGTGTTGATGCTCTTTATAGGTATCATTGATGGCATTATAATAAACAGCACTATTATACATTCTGGAGTAACGACGATAGAATTTAACGACTTTAATGTTTATGCATCCGAAAATCGTTGTATGAGTGCTTTGGTTTCTGGTGTTGTGATCCTTGTTTTTTGGGTGATGTCCTATTTTAGATTAAGAGAAACGGAGGTTTAATATGTATTTTCAAGAAACAAATCCCATATACTTACAAATTGCCGATTGGTGTTGTGAGCAAATCCTTACCGGCAAATGGACCCTTGGAGAGCGGATTTTATCGGTAAGAGAGTTAGGCGCACAATTGGAAGTAAATCCTAATACGGTGCTCAGGGCTTACGACTTTTTACAAAACAAAGCTATTTTTATCAATAAAAGGGGAGTAGGACACTTTGTTACCGAAGAGGCTAAGCAAGAAATTCTAACGATAAAAAAAGAACGATTTTTCAACGAAGAGTTGCCGTTCTTTTTCAAGACCCTTCAACTTCTGGACATTTCGCTTGATGAAATCAAAGAGAATTATCAATTATTCATAGTAAAACATCAAAAATAATACCAAAATGAAAAAAATAACCAATAAAATTTTAATAACATTCTTATCTATAGTTATGATAGTTAATATTGTAATAGTAGTTACGTTTGTTCATAAATACAATAATTTTGTGGAAGAACAGACGGCTATTACTACGACTACTATAAAGTCGGAGTAATTCAACTTTCTTTGATTCAAGAGAGGAAAAGATTACTCTTAAAAAAGGATCATTAAATTATGTCGTTTAAAGTGTGTGCGTTATATAAAAAATTACAAAATATTTTTTTTAGTACAATAAGGAAATGTCCGTAAATTAATTTTACTTTTATGATGGATTATAAAAAAAATATTCGTACCTTTGCGGTATGGAAAAACTCAAAGAAAAATTAGCGTTAATATCTCCCTGTTTGAATGAAAAGCAAAGGCGTATAGTCTATGCCGCCGAAGCCAATCAGATAGGTCGAGGCGGTAAATCACTTATATGCAGTCTGACAAAAATGTCTCGTCCAACACTTAACCAAGGGA
>JAITTF010000146.1 GCA_031287215.1 Bacteroidales bacterium | reverse complement strand
CAGGTGCACAGGGGCAATGGCTTTGGGATACCCGCATGGTACCCTCCGGCAGTTATGTTTATGCTGTTTATCAGAATAATACGATGTTGGAGTCGGGGAAGTTGATTGTGAGATAATTTTTGCAGAAGAGCAGCATGGAATAATAGGAAAAGGCTGTCTTTAAAAGGCTCTCTTTAACCGGAGATGGTTTGAGTGAAACGGCGTTTAAATAGGATATAACTATTTAATTTTTAACGGGCTTAAATAGATTGTGGGCATCACTGCTTCATATTTTGCTTGCGTGAATTTAGATTCTTCAAAGTCAAAAACAGAAGAGGTATTCTCCTTTAAGAAGGGTTTATAGCTAATTTTTTGGTATTCTGCTTCTTTATTCGGCAAATTATGAATGTCGTAACTTCCATTTGTAATTTTATCATATTCTAGAACAAGATCAAATTTAGTTTTGGTCATCTTGGGAGCTGAAATTTCAAAATGGACAAACTGTTCGTTGCTATAGAGCGTAAAAATACCATTTTCATCGGAATAGGTATTCCAAGCAATTTCCCAATATTCACTCCATCCTCGAATGACGGCACCTTCAACAGGCTCTTTTGTCTTTTTATTGATGATTTTCCCTTTGATAACAAAATTATTATAACCCAAATTGTTATAATAATTGACGGGTCTAATTTGTCTGTTTTTGGATTGATAATCTTTAAGTTTTACAAACTCTTCAGCCACCGGTTTTACGGTTCCCGGAATGGTATATCGACCCTTTTGTGTGGTTGTAGTGCCCGTATGGTTTAAAATTCCTGTAAATTCTGCTTCAAAAGAGGATTGACTAAGATCTTCTTTAAAATCCCACCAGGCAATACCTGCTGCGCCACAATCTATGGCATATTCAAAAACCTCTTTTGCAAACGATTTTTGTTCAGCGTAAGAGATGGAGTCACCATCTGCCGGCAAAGCTGTTTCTCCTATCATCCACGGTTTATCGGTGTATTTGCTATACCAATAAATTTCATTTTTTACTCGTAAAGGGTGATAGGTATGAAAACAGAGAAAATCGACAGGAGAAATAGCCGGATCCCATTCCAAAATCTCTATAGGTTCAGAGAATCCTATCGTAATCATTTGATTAGGGGCGTGTGTTCTCATCATATTTTTCCATTCAAGTTGGAGTTTATAAGCATCTATCTTTTCTCTAATTTCTAAAATATCGAAATATAATGGTTCATTGATAAAATCATACGCAAAAATAGTAGGATTATCTTTAAATCTATCCAAAATTTTGCAAGTAAATTTTTTTATAGATTCATCAAAGGGGGGTTTCAATAGAAACATAATTCTTAAATCTGCCTCTTTTGCAATATTGATAAACTCTTCAAAACCTGCTAAAATGATTTCATAATCTTTTTCTATGGAGAAGTTTGCATATTCCAAAATGCCATTATTGAAAAAAGAGCGGTCAAAAGTAACTCTCAGGCAATTAAAACCCATCTCTTTGATGAGTTGAAAATGACCTCTGAGGCTATTTTCTATTTCATTTTTTGTGATATTTTCCTTTTTTTGGAACTCTTGTTCGTCATAATAAGAAGATACAATAAGGTAATTATCAATGTTTTTAAAAGAGACACAATAATTAAGCATGATAGGAAAGAATTTTTCCCGGTGTAATTCGAAATGATTATCTTTTAAATAGATAAAATCTGAATTTGATAGATCCGGTCGTTTTTCACAGTCGTTTATTAAAGGAGGATTTAAGCAAGAACTTAAAACAATTGTGATAGCAAAAACAAGTATTTTTTTTAAATTCATCAACAAACAAACAAGTATTTTTTTATTTTTTTCACCCAAACCAAAAAACTTTCAATTTGGTGCAAAAGTACACAAAAAAATCTTGATAATGCACAAAACATCAAACTAATTTTGGCGAGTATTAAACTTTATATTTTCTTTAATTCTATACAATTATTTTTATTATTTTTGCAAGCAGTAAAAGTTACATTTATTTTAAAATTAATATTTATTTGATGGAGAAGATTGCTGTATTAATTCCTTGTTATAATGAGTCTAAGACCATTGCTAAAGTCATTAATGATTTTAAAGAAGTTTTGCCGGGAGCCTTTATTTATGTATATGATAATAATTCCACAGACAATACGGATGGTATCGCAAAAGAAGCAGGAGCCATTGTGCGTTACGAAAGGCAGCAAGGGAAGGGACAAGTCATTAGACGTATGTTTTCAGAAATCAATGCAAGATGTTATATTATTGTAGATGGAGACAATACCTATTCTGTTTCTGAAGCCAAAAAGATGGTTTCATTAATTCTTGAAGAAAATTATGATATGGTTATTGGCGACAGACTTTCTTTGACCTATTTTACAGAGAATAAAAGACTTTTTCATAATTCAGGAAATAAATTAGTCAGAAACATGATTAACTTTTTTTTCAACGTAAATCTTCACGACATTATGACCGGTTATCGAGCTTTTAGTCCCTCTTTTGTAAAGTTATTTCCAGTTATTTCAGAAGGTTTTGAAATAGAAACCGAAATGACGATCCATGCTCTTGATAAACATTTTGCAATCAAAGAAATACCTATTCATTATCAAGACCGACCAGAAGGAAGTTTTTCAAAATTGAGCACCTATTCAGATGGTATAAAAGTACTAAAAACCATATTCACGCTGTTTAAGGAATATCGTCCAATGAAGTTTTTTAGTTGGTTGGCATTACTTTTATTTTTGATAGCGATTGGACTATTTGTTCCGGTATTGATTGATTTTTTACAGACTGGATTAGTTCCTCGTTTTCCAACTTTAATAGTTTCAGTTTTTTTTGCTTTAGCTTCAATCAACTCTTTTTTTTCAGGATTAATCTTAGAGGGCATCGCTTTAAAGGAGAAAAAATTTTTTGAAATACAAAAAAACATGTTTCTATTAAACTATTATCAAGGATGTTAAAAAAGGGTATATATAAAACGAGGATAAATAAATGCAAAAAATTTTATTCAAAGGAAAGTCAATAGCATTAGTTTTTTCTTGTATTTTTGTGGCTTAATTTTTAAAGAGTATGATACCTCGTTATTCTCGTTCGGAAATGAGTTCTGTATGGACAGAAGAAAACAAATTTAATGCTTATTTACGAGTAGAAATAGAGTCGGCAGCGGCATGGAGTAAGTTGGGCGTAATTCCTTCTGCTGATGTAGATTTGCTTCGCAAAAATGCCACTTTTAATCTAAATCGCATCTATGAAATAGAACAGGAGACCCATCACGACATCGTTGCTTTTACCAGAGCGGTGAGTGAAACTCTTGGAGAAGAGAAAAAATGGGTGCATTATGGACTTACTTCTACGGACGTAGTAGATACGGCAAATGGCTATCTTTTTTCTAAAGCTAATCAAATTCTCAAAAAAAACCTTCTCCATTTGTCAGAAATTCTTAAAAGAAGAGCTTTTGAGTTTAAACACACACCCTGTATAGGTCGAACACATGGTGTACATGCCGACATCACCTCTTTAGGGCTTAAATGGGCTTTATGGTTCGATGAAATGCAACGCAATATCACCCGTTTTGAGTCTGCTGCACAAAATGTAGAAGTAGGAAAAATTAGCGGTGCTGTAGGTAATTTTGCTAATACACCACCCTTTGTTCAGGATTTTGTATGCCAACAACTTCATATTCAATCTTCTAATATTTCTACACAAACTTTACAACGCGACCGGCACGCCTGTTACATGAGTACTCTTGCGCTGATCGGGACCTCAATAGAGAAGATGTCAACCGAAATACGCCACTGGCAACGTACTGAATTGCGTGAAGCAGAAGAGGCTTTTAGAAAAGGTCAAAAAGGTTCGTCTGCCATGCCCCACAAAAGAAATCCTATCAGCAGTGAAAACATGTGTGGCTGTGCTCGCGTATTGCGTGGCTATATGATGACCTCGTTTGAGAATGTAGCACTTTGGCACGAAAGAGACATCTCACACTCCTCTGCTGAAAGAATTATTATTCCGGATGCTACTATCCTTTTAGATTATATGCTCCATAGATTTGCTAATATTTTGGAACATTTAGTAGTGTTTCCGGAAAATATGCTTAAAAACATCTATATTACTCATAAAGTAATTTTTGCTCAACGGGTGATGACCGCCTTGATAGGTAAAGGGTTCTCTCGTGAAAAAGCGTATGACTTAGTGCAAGTTGAAGCCATGACCGCATGGACAGAACATCATGATTTTAAGTTGTTGGTAGAACAAAATGCAAAAATTTGTAATATGCTCACACAAAGAGAGATAGACGATTGTTTTACACTCGAATATTACATGAAACATGTGGACGACATCTTTATGAGAGTTTTTGGAGAAAGGTAAAATAAAAATAAATTAAAAGCTACGAATTACGATTGTGATGACCCTTTAATCAATATATTATTGAAAAAAAAAGCGATCTTTTAGTATCAAAAAATATAAAATAATAACACTCAATGAATATATCCCAATTTTTTACCCCTGTAAATTTTAAAACTATTGATATTGCTCCTTCAGAAAGAGATAAACAAATGTTAATCAATAAAGTAATTTTTACCGATAGCGAAAAGGAGCCTAATTTTAATGGTATTTCTATTGCTATTATGGGGGTACCAGAATCTCGAAACAGTAAGGAAAAATCTGCTTCTTATTTAGCTCCCGATGAAATTAGAAGACAATTTTACAGACTCTATTATTGGGAAAAAGAGGTCAATATTATTGATCTTGGCAACATTATAATAGGAAAAACAGTAGAAGACACCTATACACTCGTTGCGGAAGTGGTCGCTTTATTGATTGATGCTAAGATTATTCCGATTATTCTTGGTGGGAGTAATGATATTTCTTACGCTTGCTACAAAGCATACGAACATTTACAACAAATTGTAAATATTGCATATGTTAGCCCCTGTTTTAATATTGGTCATGAGAAAGAGCCTCTCAAATCGGATGCTTTTTTGAATAAAATTATTCTTCAACAGCCCAATTATCTACTAAATTATGCCAATATTGGTTATCAAACCTATCTCAACAGTCCGGATTCTATAAAATTGATGGATAAACTTTTTTTTGAAGCGCATAGGGTAGGAGTTGTAAGACAGAATATTGAAGATATAGAACCTGTGGTTCGCAGTGCGGAGATGTTTTCCATGGATATTGCAGCAGTTCGCCGTTCTGATGCACCCGGCAATGCGCGAAGTTCTGCCAATGGCTTTTATGGGGAAGAGATTTGTAAGGTTGCCTTTTTTGCAGGGATGAACGATAATTTAACCTCCTTTGGGTTATATGAATATGATCCTACTTTAGATTTTAATCAACAGACAGCACAGTTGATAAGTCATATTCTTTGGTATTTTATAGAAGGTTTTATTCACCGTCAGAACGATCTCTCATTTATCGACATTAATTTATACCGTAAACATACCGTTACGGTGAGCGAAAGCACTAAAGAATTAGTTTTTTACAACAGCAAACTTACCGACAGATGGTGGGTAGAGATTCCGGTTTATAACATTCAAACGCAAGCAGAGCAGAAATTTTGTTTGCCGTGTTCTAAGACCGATTTCGATCAAGCCTGTAAAGATCAAATTCCGGATAGATGGTGGAAAGGTTTTCAGCGGTTTAATAGATAAAACCTAACTTACCTATATCTAAATGATCTCTATTGAGGGGAAGAATTTCAATCTTTCCAAATTGATAGATAGAAAAAATACCGAAGTAATAAAAATCTTTATCCCCTTGCATTAAACCCACTTTTGTAGGCACGGCAGTACGGACTCTGTAGCCTTCATTGGGAACGTACTTTGGGTTTTTAGTTCTTGCTTTTTCAATTTTACCAAATTGAGAGAAATTAACTTCCGGTTCAAAAACCAAATGATAAGGAGTTCCATTTTTTTCGTCAACAATGGTATTATAACCTTTTTCAGGGTCAAAAGAGAAGAGTGGAGTAGCACCGGCTTGAGCAGGAGTAATTAAAAAAGAGTATTTAATCTCCTCTGACATAGAAAAGCCGGTAAATAAGCCTAAATAGTTTTTTTCCATACTGTTGAGTTGATTTACCATATACTCAAAAGCCTCTTTAGTGTAAGGCACTTCAGTGATTCCAGAGATTAATTCAACACGGGATTTTCTAATAGAAATAATCATATCGGCAGCTTCAATGGCTTGTTGTTCTAAAGATTTAGTAACTTTTTTAGTTTGATTTACAGGAACTTGTGTTTCTATACCGTCAATAATTCTGGTTTCTACAAAAGAATCATCTTTTACCGTATAGGCTAAATCGGCATAATTTTTATAAAAATCGGGGATTGTAGCGGCTTCAGTGCTATTCATACTCTTTTTGATATTGTAGCAACTCTGATTGCTACCGGCAATGAGCTGTCCTCTATATTGATCAATTTGATCTGGAAAATTCTCTTTCATCTGTGGAGTAGAATATTCTACCCAATAGGCATTGTTATTGTCGGGAAGAATAACCGGTTCAATTTCAATATTTTTCAACTGATAGGAGACTTTATTGGCAGTAATAATATTATTAAGGTTTAATATTTTTTTTGCATATTCACCATAATAACCTTTAAAATCCTTATTTTTAACCACCGTAACGGTTACTTCAAAGGAAGTTGAGGGCAAAAGGTACGCAAATCCATTTCCGGTAGCGGTTGAAAAATCTCCTGTAAAAGGGATCACCTGTTTTTGGGCAGATACAGAAAAGGCAATAAGAGCCAAAAGTATCAAAATTAATTTGTTGATTTTCATGATTGTTTATTTAAAATTGTTTATTTATGAATTGATTTACTGAACATTAAAAGGAAAAAGAATACCAATAGACCATTTAAGATTAACATTTCAAAACCGAATTTGTAGCCATTCAATAACACGGTAGAGAATTTGGAAAGGAAAAAACAGCATGTTGGCACCATGATAGAGACTATGGGAATAACATACTTTGATTTCATGTTTCTTTGGGTAAATAAACCGAAAGCAAATAATCCCAATAGCGGTCCATAAGTTAAACTTGCGATATTAAATAGGATTCTAATCAAGGCATCATTATGATAATTAGCAAAGACAATGATGATCGTTAAAAATAAAATAGCAATAATTAAGTGCACTAAATATCTGGTATAGAGCTGTTTTTTTTCTGAAGAATATCTTTTTTCTATTTCCAAAAGGTCATAACAAACAGAAGTGGTTAATGCCGTAAAAGTGCCATCTGCACTCGAAAAACCCGCAGAAAAGACTCCAATAACGAAAATGATTGCGGCAAATGCTCCCAAATAATTGAAGGCAATTTCAGGATAAATACGGTCGGTAGGTATGCCGGAAATATCAATTCCATTATTTTGAGCATACAGCAAGATCATTCCACCCATCAATAAAAACAGCGCATTAATGACTACTAAAATGGCGGTAAAAGAAAACATATTTTTCTGAGCATCATGGAGACTTTTGCAGGTAAGATTTTTCTGCATCATATCTTGGTCTAATCCGGTCATGGCAATGGTAATAAACATTCCTCCAAAAATTTGCTTGAGAAAGTAGTTGTGCGCTCTCCAGTCCATTTCAAAAACTTTAGTATATCCTTTAGCGTCAAGAGCTTGCCAGATTCCTTCGAGAGATAAATTTAGGTTTTTGGAAATCACAACAATAGTAATTACTAACGCTGCCAACATAAAAGTAGTTTGTAGCATATCCGCCCAGACTACTGTTTTAACACCGCCTTTGAAAGTATAGAGCGTAATAATGAGAATGATGACCGTTGCCGTTAACCAAACCGGCACATTCCATTTGTCGAACAAAAAAATTTGCATCACAAAAATGACCAGATACATTCTTAAAGCAGAGCCAAACAGACGGGAAATGATAAAAAACAGGGAACCGGTTTTGTGCGCATTTTTATCAAATCTATCTCCAAGATATTGATATATAGATGTTAAATGGAGTTTGTAGTAAAGTGGGAGTAGGATGTAAATGATCGCAATATACCCTAAAATATATCCTAAAACAACGCCATAATAGGTAAATTGGGTCGTAGCGACATCTCCCGGAACCGACATAAAAGTAACTCCTGAAAGAGAAGCCCCGATCATACCATAAGCTACAACAAACCATGGAGAACGTCTATTTCCGGTAAAATAGGTTTTATTATTTGCTTTTTTTGAGGTAACCCATGTGATTGTAAACAACAGAAGCACGTAAATAATAAAAAAGCCAAAGATAATTTTATCCATTTTCTATAATATTTGTTTTGCTACAAACTCTTCCACTTTTTTATGGGCAAAATGATAAGAAGTTTTTAAAGAACTTTCTGAAGTATTCAAGAGTTTTGACATTTGTTCGTAAGGCATCTCTTCGTAATAACGTAAAGAGAACACTATTTGTTGTTTTTTAGGCAGATTTAAAATTGCCTGTTGTAGTATATTTTGAATTTGTTCGGAAGAGAGTGTTTTTTCCACCGTTTCTTCTTTCAAATGGAGTGTAATAGACTCATCATCAATAGAAACGTTAGGTTTTCTATTTTTTTCTATATAATTAAGAGCTTCATTAGTACAAATTTTAGCGATCCAAGAAAAAAGGCTTGCTTCTAATCTATATCTATCTAAATTAAGCCAGATTTTTAATAAAGCATTCTGCACCACATCATTAGCATCCTCATGAGTAATCACTATTCTTCTCACTGTACGGTACATATCTTTTTGATAGTTATCCATCAGCAACTTGAAAGCCTTTTCCTTAGTCTTTTCGTGAGAGAAAAGCTCTAAAATTAACTCATCAGCATTGGCTTTCATTGAATATAAATTATAAAACTTTTCTTTGAATTGCTTTTTTAGCAGCTTCGACAATACTACATGTTGTTAAACCATATTTTTCCATCAATTGCATGGGCGTACCACTCTGTCCAAACGTATCATCCACAGCAACCATCTCAACAGGGGTCGGTTTTTTGCGACTTAACAACTGACAAATAGAATCTCCCAAACCACCATTCATAAAATGTTCTTCCGCAGTAACTACGCAACCGGATTTGTCTATGGATTTTAAAATGGTGTTATCGTCTAAAGGTTTAATAGTATGAATATTAATAATTTCAGCATCAATACCCTCTTCTAAGAGAATGCCGGCAGCTTCTAACGCATGAAAGACCAAATGTCCGGTAGCAAAGATGGAGATTTGGGTTCCTTCTTTCAAGACATTTGCTTTGCCAATGATAAAAGGTTCATTTTCAGGAGTAAAATTGGGTACTGAAGGGCGTCCGAATCTCAAATAAACGGGACCCACATATTTAGCTGCTGCAATAGTTGCCATTTTAGTCTGATTAAAATCGCAAGGATTGAGCACAACCATATTAGGCAGCATTTTCATCAAGCCAATATCTTCCATAATCTGGTGAGTAGCACCGTCTTCGCCGAGAGTAATGCCTGCATGAGAGGCAGCAATCTTAACATTAAGGTTAGAATAGGCAATCGAGACACGGATTTGGTCATACACTCTACCGCTGGCAAAAGCTGCAAAAGAACCGGCAAAAGGAATTTTACCACTTAAAGCCAATCCGGCAGCAATGCCTATCATATTGGCCTCCGCAATGCCTGTTTGGATAAACCGTTCAGGAAAAGCAGTTTTAAAAGCATCCATTTTCAAACTACCGGTTAAATCGGCACACAAGGCAAATACGCGGGGATCTTGCTTGCCAATTTCAAATAAACCTGCTCCAAAGCCGGAACGAGTATCTTTATAATTCTGAATACCAACAAACTCCATATTTTTTTTTTTTTTGCAAAGATACACGATTTTTTTTAATTTAACAATTTTTTTTTCTAAAATTCAAGCAACTATTCGTTTGAAAAAATTTAAAAGAAAGTAGTATCTTCGCAATCCAAAAATTACTACTATGGAAATAGCTCATAAAGCCGGTTTTGTAAATATTATTGGCAATCCAAATGTCGGAAAAAGTACGCTCATGAACGCTTTAGTAGGAGAAAATCTCTCTATTACTTGCTTTAAAGCGCAAACTACAAGACACCGAATTAAGGGCATTGTTAATGGCGATAATTTTCAAATTGTCTATTCTGACCTGCCCGGAATTCTCACTCCGGCTTATAAAATGCAGGAAATGATGATGCGCTTCGTTACAGAATCGCTCAAAGATGCAGATATTATCCTGTATCTTATTGAACCTAAAGAAACTAATTATAATGAGCAAATCATAGAAAAACTCAACTTTTTGGAGATTCCTGTCATCTTGGTAATTAATAAAATAGATAAAGCTAATGAATACCAACTTGTTGAAACAAAGCTCCTTTGGAACTTATTACTCCCAAAAGCAAAAACTATTCTCGTTTCTGCGCTGAACCACTTAAATATTGAGACTCTTTTACAAATGATTGTCGAAGAACTTCCGGTTTCTCCGCCCTATTTTCCTGATGATGAACTTACTGACCGTCCTGTTCGTTTTTTTGTCTCTGAATTGATCCGCGAGAAAATAATGATGAATTATAAGAAAGAGATCCCATATAGCGTTGAGGTGGTGATTGATAGTTTTAAAGAAGAGGAGGATATGGTCAAGATTTTCTGTACGCTTTTTGTGGAAAGAGATTCCCAAAAAGGCATTATTTTAGGGCATAAAGGAGAAGCTATTAAAAATTTGGGCATTCAATCCCGTACCGCTATAGAGGAATTTCTTGGAAAACATGTCTATCTTGATATGTCGGTGAAAGTGCTTAAAGACTGGAGAAATAATGATTTAATGATGAATAGATTTGGCTATCATGGCTAAAATTAATAGAATATGAACTACTAAAAAACAATGTCTATGTTGATAAAAAATATCAGAATAGTTGATGCAATCCAAGATTTTACAGGAGATATCCTTGTTGAAGATGGAAAAATAAAAGAGATCGGACAACATTTGCCGGCGGAAGAAGAGCTTTATTTTGATTTTACGGGACAAGAGTTAGTATTATTACCGGCTTTTACAGATTTGCACGTTCATTTTAGAGATCCCGGATTTACCTACAAAGAAGATGTGATTTCCGGGAGTAAAGCTGCCGTAAAGGGTGGATATACTTTTGTAAATTTAATGCCTAATACCAATCCCGTGTGCAGTACTTTGACACAAAAACAGGATGTAGAAAATAGAGTAAAAGCTATCGGTTTGATAGAAGCTCATCAAACATTATCAATTACAAAAGATTTAAAAGGAAATGATTATCAACATCTTAAATCATTAAAAAAAAGAGAAGTTCTTTTTATTACCAATGATGGAAAGGGAGTTGAAGAGGAGCAGGTAATGGATGAGATTTTCCAACTTTGCAAAGAGAAAGAGATCGGCATTATGTTGCATGAAGAGGATTGCAAATACAGTGCTACCGACATGCGTACTGCGGAGAATAATATGACTTTGAGAGATTTAGCGCTCTGTGAAAAAAGAAACGGCACGGTTCATTTTAGCCATGTCAGTACGATTGAGGCTATAGAGGCAATCACGCAAGCTAAGAAAAAAGGATTAGCCATAACCTGTGAAGTTACACCACACCATATTTTTGCTACCGGAGAGGCTTTTAATCATTACAGAGTGAATCCTCCCTTAAGAAATCAAAACGATATAGATTCCATCATTAATGCCATCCAAACCGGCATAGTAGATGCCATTTCTACTGATCATGCTCCTCATACACAAGAGGATAAACAGAATGGTGCTCCCGGTCTGGTAGGTTTAGAAACCGCTTTTGGTTTGTGTTATACTGCATTAGTAAAAAACGATAAAATAACACTCAACCATTTAGTAAAATTAATGTCCGAGACTCCCTCTCAAATGCTCAAATTAAACAAAGGTAAAATTGCCGTAGGTCAAGATGCCGACTTTGTACTTATTGACCTTAATAATCCCTATAAAATAGATGTAAATACCTTTGTATCAAAAGGTAAAAATAGCCCTTTTGATGGCGTAGAGGTTTATGGTAAGATGGTAGCTACTTTTTTTAGGGGTAAAAAAGTTTATTGAAAAATAAATGACAAAAAGTAAGTTTCTTTATATTAATATTTTTTGTATCTTTGCAGCCCTAATTTTTTAACATAAAATATTAACATTATGGCAACTAGAATCAGATTACAAAGACATGGTAAAAAGAATCAACCTTTTTATCACATTGTAATTGCAGATGGTCGTGCACCTCGAGACGGTAGTTTCATTGAAAGAATCGGATCTTACAACCCATTGACACATCCTGCAACTATTAATTTAGATTTCGACAGAGCTTTGTATTGGGTAGAAGTAGGTGCTTCTCCTTCAGATACTGCTCGTTCGATTCTGAAAAAAGAAGGCGTTTATTTGATGAAACATCTCCGTGGCGGTATCGCTAAAGGAGCCTTTTCAGATATTGACGCTCAACGTAAATTCGATGCTTGGAAACAAGAAAACGAAGCTAAAATTAGCAAAGCTAAAAGTGAATCTTCAGAAAAATCTCGTAACGAATTGAAAAAACGTCTCGAAGCTGAAGCTAAAATTAAAGATGCTATCTCTGCAAAAGTAGCAGCTAAATATGCAAAAGAAGCCGAAAAAGAGGCTAAAAATGCCGAAGAAGTTGCTCCGGCAGAAGAAGTTATTACCGATACAGAAGCCCCTGCCGAAGAACCGGTAAATGAATAATCAAGATTTTTTCTATCTCGGTATTATCACGAAACCTTTTGGTCTTAAAGGTCAATTGTTTATCTATCTTGATACCGATGAACCTGAAAAATATTGCAAATTAAAATCTCTCTTCATTGATATAGACGGTGATAAAATCCCCTATATGATTGAAGAGATTTTTTATAAAGGCTCTAATGTGGCTGTCGTAAAATTTAGCGACCTCTCCCCTGAAGAAGCTAAATCACTGATAAAAAGCGAACTCTATCTTCCTACTTCTATATTACCTCCGCTGACCGGAAATAAATTCTATTTCCATGAAGTAGTAGGTTTTCGTGTTATAGATGCAGTTAAAGGTAATATCGGAGTTTGTTCCGGCTTTTTAGATTTTAGTTTGCAACCTATCATGCAAATCGACTTCAACGGCAAGGAAATTTTAATTCCTGCCGTTGATGAATTTATTAAAGGAGTTGATCGGGAAAATAAAAGGATTGACATGGATGCGCCAACGGATTTAATAGATATTTATCTGTAACCGAAATGTTTAATTTTAAAGGGTTTTCGCTTCATCACCGGCAATCTGCACTCAAAATTGGAACCGATAGCGTTCTATTGGCTTCTGTTATCCCTCCAAGTAAACCGGAAACACTCTTAGATATTGGATGTGGTTGTGGTGTTATTACTTTTTGTTTGGCGTATAAATGCTCTTTTTATGGTCTTGAAAAAAAATGCCATGTTGTGGGTATAGATTCTGATTTACCCTCTATTGAGGAATGTAGAGAAAATGAAAAGATTTTTCCTAAAAACTCACTCTTAACTTTCAATTTCTATCATACCTCTCTACAGCAATTTCAAAACATTTCTCCACTTATTTTTGACTTAATTGTGGCTAATCCACCATTTTTTCAAAATGCTCTAAAACCGGAAAATATCCAAAGACAAAACAGTAAACATGCCGATCATAACCTTAGTTTTGAAGAATTAAAGGAAGGGGTACTCACTTTATTATCACAAACCGGCAATTTTTACCTGATTTTACCGCCCACCGAACAACTGTTTTTCGATCAAATTGCAGCCAATTCACTTTTTCCTCAAAAACGCTGGGAGATTTTTCCTTCCCCTAAAAAACCGTCCAACAGAATTATTACAGAATATTCTCGTACTCAACCAGAAAGAATTATTTTTAAAGAGCTGTATATTAGAGATATATATGGAAAACACACTAAAGAATATGGAAAAATTACAGAATTATTTTATTTGGATAAGTAACAGAGTTGAAAAAGAACAAACTTTTCAACCCTAATTAAATATTTATCATTTCATCCGAACTCGGCAACTGATATAATTTACTTACAATCTCCTATTGAGTATTTCAGAGATGAAACTTTTTTGACATCCATGGAAGGCTGTTGAAGCATACCAGGAACCACCAAAACAGCTTCATATCGGCAATCTGGCACAGGGTATTTACCTGCTTAAAATAAAAACTGCTGAAGGTTTTTCTACGCATAAAATAGTGAAAAAATAGTCGAGTATTTTTTTTAATTAAAAAAACAAAAAAACTATTAAAAAAACCGACAGATTGATAATAATAATGATGATCTAAAAAGAGTATCTTTTTGACTTTTTTGATTATTCAAAAAAATCATGTATCTTTGCAGTCGCTAACAATATGTAGAAAAATGTAATAAATTACAAATCAATTGATTTTAACGTTTTTAAAATCAATGATTTGTTTCAATTATGGCATTTGCAAATTGGAATTCAATAAATAACAATATTAATAATATAAAATGAAATAGTAAAATGAAACAAATTAAATTATTATCCGTAGTTTGCATCTTGGCATTATTTGTTGCCGGATGTGGAATTAAAAAAATGGTAAAAAAATACCCTGAAGTAGGTATCCAATTGGAAAATACTGATCTGGAAAATAAAGGAGGCAATGTAGCTTATACCGTGAAAGGTACTGTTCCTCCTAAATATCTAAAAAAGAAAGCCGCTGTAGAAATCGAAGTACCTTATCTGATTTATGATACAGAAACAGGTGAGTCTAAAGTAGTTGGTAAAGACAAAATCACTTTAGCAGGTGAAAAATCTAAAGTTGCCGGCACGGTAATCCCTTACAAAACAGGTGGTACTTTCTCTAAAAGTGGCTCCTTTAAA
Organism: Bacteroidales bacterium; assembly: GCA_031287215.1. Taxonomy (GTDB): domain Bacteria; phylum Bacteroidota; class Bacteroidia; order Bacteroidales; family WCHB1-69; genus JAGVVH01. The sequence goes on along the minus strand of JAITTF010000146.1, from coordinate 3,338 downwards.
TATGAAGAGGAGTATGCTAATGCTAATGTTGCCGCAGTTTCCGTCATTTCTAAAGGTAAGAAAAATCAGAAAATGGAACCACGTCTGCTTGGAGAAGGTGTTTCTAATACCCCTTCTTTGATTAGCCTTTTTCCGGAAATACAAAATGCTGACGATAATGGAAAAATTACCGGAAATGGTACTTTTCTCATCAATGGTTCTTCACAGTATAGAGAAGAATTTATCAATAGATCAGCTACGATCTATTTTGAGGTCAATACATCAAACCTCAATTGGAACTTGAAATTAAATAAAGATCAAGCCGCTAAAGACCAAATTAAAGCACTCGTAGATTTTATCAATACCGGAAAAGCTATTGATAAAGTTACCCTTTATGGTTGGGCTTCTCCTGAAGGTGAAGAGTCTAATAATCAAGGCCTTTCTGAAAAGCGTTTTGAACAAGGTAAAAAATGGTTCAACGAACAATTTGATAAATATCTGAAAGATTATGCTAAAGCCAACAAAATTAAAATAAAAGATTTGGTTAGACCGGAATTAGTATTTGAGAACAATGCTAAAGGGGAAGACTGGAGTGGCTTTGAAATGGCTGTAGAAAAATCAAATATCGCAGAAAAAAATCAGATTTTAAATGTAGTACGTTCACAATCTAATAACAGTCTTAAAGAACAGAAAATTAGAGAAATGACTGACATTTACAACGAAATTAAAGAAGCCATACTTCCTCCACTCAGACGCGCTGAAGTGATTCTTAGAGTGAATGCTCATAATTATAACGATGCACAAATTGCTGAATATGCAATCTCTCAACCTGAATTACTCTCCTTGAATGAAAAATTGTATGCTGTTACGCTTACCGATGACGCTGCTAAAAAAGAGACCATCTATAATACAATTATTGCAGATGATAATAATCAAAAAGATTGGAGAGCTTATAACAATTTAGCGATTCTTCAAATCAACAACTGTTTTAAAACAAAAGACATTACTTTACTTCAAAAAGCACAATCCAACTTGGACAAAGCTAATGCCGTTTCTCCAAGTAATGGTATAATACTTAACAACTTAGGTGTTCTTTCATACTTAAAAGGGGATGTAAATAGTGCTAAAACCAATTTTGAAGCTTCTCAAAAAGCATCTAACTATCCTATTGATCAGAATTATAATCTCGGTATGTATGAAATTCTGAATGGCAATTATGATAAAGCTAAAACCTTAATGGCAAATAAACATTGTGATTACAACATGGCGTTAACACAAGTAGTTAATAAAGAATATGATGCTGCTAAAGAGACCTTAAATTGCATTAAAGACCAGACTGCTGAAGTTAGCTATTTAAAAGCTGTTTTAGCTGCCAGAACCAACAACGCTAATGATGTATATTCTAATCTTAGAGCTGCTATCGCTGCTAATGGCGATTATGTAAAGAAAGCCGCTAAAGACCCTGAATTTAAGAAATTACGCAAACAAGCTGAATTTATTCAAATCGTTAAATAATTAATTTTCAATAAAACAGATGGAAAAGAGAACCATAGTAGCGATGCCCGGAGATGGCATTGGTAAAGTTGTTTTGGAAGAGTGTATCCGCTTATTAGATGCCGCCGGTTTTAATGCTGAGTATGTACATGGTGATATTGGCTGGGATTTCTGGTGTAAGGAAGGAAATCCGCTGCCCGATAGGACTATCGAACTCTTGGAAAAACATAAAATAGGACTGTTTGGAGCTATTACCTCTAAACCTAAAGATAAAGCAGCAGCCGAATTGGCTCCTGAACTGCAAAATAAAGGGTTGGTCTATTATAGCCCGATCGTTACCATGCGTCAGAAGTTTAAAATGGACATCTGCAAGCGTCCTTGTAAGACTTTCTTAGGGAATCCGTTGAATTTTATTCGTCGTACTGCTGATGGAAATTTTGAAGAACCTGCTGTTGATTGCATGATATTCCGTCAGAATACCGAAGGACTTTACTGTGGTATAGAATGGAGTAATGCACCGGATACCATCTGGAATGCCTTGTTGACCCATAAAAATTTTGCCAACAATTTTGCTTCTCACCCACGTGATGAGGTATTTATCTCTTCCCGTATATTAACCAAAAAATATACCGAAAGAATTTTGCGTGCTGCTTTTGATTATGCAAAAGAGAACGGACACAAAGGCATTACGGTATGTGAGAAACCTAACGTGATCAGAGAAACTTCAGGGATGATGCTCAAATTAGCTCAGGATATTGCCAAGAAAGATTATCCCGGTATTGCCGTTTGGGACACCAATATTGATGCTCAGATGATGTGGCTTACCAAAAATCCGGAGACCTACAACGTCATCGTTGCTTCCAATATGTTTGGAGACATCCTTTCCGATGGTTTTGCCGGCTTAGTAGGGGGTCTTGGTTTTGCAAGTTCAGCACAATTTGGTGAAAGTGGTGTAGCTGTTTTTGAGCCTACACATGGTTCAGCTCCCAAATATGCCGACTATAAAACCTCTATTGTGAATCCTATCGCGATGTTCTTATCTGCTTGTATGATGCTTGATTATATTGGCGAAAAAGAAATTTCACAACGGATACAAAAAGCCATTGCTGCTGTTGTAGAAGAGGGTAAAGTGCGGACTTACGATATGATGAAAATGAGAGGAAGTGAAGATACCGTCAAAAATGGAGCTGCTTCTACCACTCAGATGACCGATGCTGTAATTGCTAAATTATAGGATTGATACACTTTTAAATCTCAAATTATTACACTGTTAGTGCTAATAATTGATATTACAAAAAAACTTATTTTACGTTATTCTTGATGATTTTGTAAAATAAGTTTTTTTTCATCTCATTCTTTGTGGAAACGGTGTTAGAATCTGATCGAAATAAAATATTGAAAAATAAAATGGGCGAAAATTCGCTGTGTTTTTTGCGTGATTTCGGAGCGGTGACACTGATTTCTGATTTTTATTTTGTGAATTGCTTTCAACTGTTCAATAATTTACCTGTTTCGCGATATTTTGATGCCTTCATTTTTTTGCATTTTTTGAGTTAGAATTATACCTGTTTTTACACTGCAAAAATACAAATAATTATTTGAATATCAATATATTATGCTAAGTTTTTAACGATTTTTTAACTTAAATTCAATATACTGATAATCAATATGTTAATTTTTAAAGGTGTCCTTAACCAATTAACCATATGAGTTGAATTTACGAAATGAAAAAAAAATGTTGATAATTTTTTTCCATTTTTTTTTGGGTTGTATTAATTTTTTCAGTATTTTTGCGAATCAAATCTTAAATCTAAACGTCATGAAAAGCTCAAAACACTTCAAGACAGGGCTGTTAAGTTGTTTTT
>JAITTF010000129.1 GCA_031287215.1 Bacteroidales bacterium | reverse complement strand
TCCAATTGAGCACCATCTTCGAGAATGATATTAGAATTGGGTGAAAATGAGTAGGTTGCATCAGGATTGTTCAATATTAAGGTACTGCCTGCAAATACTTTAAGATGTCCGGTAAGGTGTTTGTTAGTATTCAAGGTTAAGGTTGCACCATTTGTTATTTCCTGGTAGGGTTGCACAGTTCCTAAACTACCTAACCCATTCATAATTATGTTTTTAGTAAAAGTTTTTATAGTTTCGTTTTGGAAAATAATATTAGCGTTTATAGAAGCTGAGCCATTATAGGAACCTACTACTTTTACACTAACTGTATTAGTATTTTGACCCGATATTAAGACAAAAGGAGGATTGACCACCCATTCTATTTGCATGGAAGGAGGTAACGTATTACTGTATGAAAATGATTGAGTTTGACAATAAGTAGCTGTATTACTGCCTGTAATAGAATGATCGTAAAAATAGGCTTTAACTACTGCGGCATAAGCATCTATCATACCATAACCAAGTTGATTATTCCATGTTCCATTTGGATGTGAGGAATGAGATTGATAGTTGTAATTTCCTGCTTTTTTTGCAGTTGATTCGATAATAACTGAAATTTGTTGTTTGGTTAAAGCAGGGTTAACCGTTAAAATCAATGCTGCAAGACCAGATACATGAGGACATGCTGCTGAAGTACCATTAAATGCATCGTCATAGCTTGAAGGAGTAAAACCGAGAGAGCCTGCCCTATCTATAGTGCATATATATGAACCGGGAGCAACTACATCTAATTTTTCACCATAATTACTTGCATCAGTATTATAATATCCACCCCAAGGATCACATGGTGGATTTAAATATATTGCACCTTGACCGCCCCCTCTAACTCCGCATCTACTTATAGCTCCAACAACAAGAATATCCTGATAATACCGTCCTGGAAAACTTACTTGTGATTCATTTTTATTTCCTGAAGAACAAGCCACTACACATCCTAATCCATTGCGACCTTGATTAAGTGCATCTCGAAAGGCAAATTTTACTACATCATGATGATAGTTTTGATGCCATGAACAATTCAATATTGAAGCACCAAAATCCTTCCAGGATTTGCTTACCGCTTTTGCAATTCTACTACTACGATATGTACCATTTTTACCAATCATCTTTATCGGAACGATTAAAACATCAGGAGATACTCCGGCAATTCCTTTATTGTTATTATGAGTAGCAGCAATGATCCCCGAACAATTTTCCCCGTGACCATCCTTATTATTGTTAGGTTGTCCATTTCCTGATTCATTACGATTGGCAGTATAGCCAGAAAGTACTTTACTGCTCCCATCAACTGCAAACAAATCTTCATGATTCTCAACACCATCATCCAAAATTGCTACTTTTATATTGTTGCCCAAAGAACCTGCAACCGCGTTGACAAAATTCCATGCTTCAGGAGCATTAATATCCACATTAGCAATACCATAAGGTTGTCCTGAATGGTTTATTCCTAAATTGTTTAATCCCCATTGATAGCTATATAGAGGATCTGCAGTACATACACCGCCTTCACAATAATAATCAGGAGAAGAATACTCAACTATTAGAGTGTCGTATAACAGATTAGCTATCTCTACTACATCATGTTCGGTTCTGCATAAAATTGAAAACCCAATATAGTCATCAAACGTAATATTAATAAGGTCATAATTTGACAACGAATTTTGCAGCTCTGCAATAGTTACCTGCATATTTTCTTTGTATCTAATTACTACTTCGTTTCGTAACCAAATTCTATTTTTTTCTATTAATTTTGCATAAGAGAAAAAACAAATATCATCTGAATCAATCTGAATAGCAACGATTAAAGAGTCTATTGGAATCAGAGGTAAAACAGCACTGTTGATAATAATGTTATCGTCATCGTTGTCTGCAATGATTTCTATTTTATCATTAGCAAAAAACAGCTGTATCTTGGATACAATGGTATCATAATGTTCCATATTTTTAACAATCAAATTAAGGGAAGTAGAATCATCTGTCCAATAATGAGCCGTACCATTTGCATAGTGATATCCTTGATAATTGTTTTGTGAATAAAGAGTGAAAGATGCTAATAAGCAACTTATGCAAATTATTATTTTATAAAATTTTTTCATTTGTAATATTTGTAATTATTAATTAATTATCGAATGAGAATACACATAAAAAAAGTGCGGACAAAACTAATTTATCTACGTTGTGAGGTTCTCAACTACCTGTGCCATCAAATAAATCAAGAAAAATCAACATTCTCGTGTGTACATTCTTGCTTTATTCGGTATGGCACTGTAAAAAGTTGAGATTTTACAATATCCAAATAAAAGCAGAATGCTTTTGTATAGAAAGAACGTACTACCTATTTACGTTGTATTGACATCATTGTTTTTTCATTTTATTTTTGTTTATTAAAATTATGTTTGTAGCCTATGGTAACCACTCCTTGTGATCCATAGCCTAATTCAATAAATGTGGAATGAATTTTCCCAATTTGTACACCAAATAAATTCAGTTGACATGCTATTGGATAAAATTGAAATGAAGGTGAAAAATCAATACTATAAGCAAATCCCAGTTGCATTCCAACTGCAATGGAAAGATAAAATGAAACCCAGTCAGAATGATAGTAAGAAATTTTATAAATTAATTCAGGGATGAACAGACACCCATGATAACCACGACCTATACCTTCAAATGGAATAGCCGATAATAAAATGCCAAGACTATGTATGGTGTCGAAATTGTAATAATATCTAAAATGTAAGACAGGATAAATGATTGGATTAAAATCAAACTTATATAGCATTGCAATTGCAGGAAATGCCCCAATCGAAACCCCCACTTCATGTTTCAGCATCTCCACTTTGGGAGGGGAAGAGGTGATCTCCTGCGCAAAAATATTTGCTGTTAGCAGGAGTGCTATGATGGATAAAAATATCTTTTTCATCGAAATATTTTTTTTTGATTAATAAATTTTAGTAAAAACGGCATTAAAATATCTTTACAGCCCGCGTTGCAAACGTTGTTCCGCAGGCAGTGCGATATGTATTTGTTTTTACCTAACCGAAATAGGGTGAAAGGCGCGAAGACTTCCGTTCTCCGTGTTCCGTTCTCCGTTTTTCATTCTGTTCGTTATCATATTCATTTATCCCTCCGTTAAAATACGGTACAAAGATACAATAAAAAAATTCAACAAACGTTAAAAAAATAAATTTTTTGGAAAATATTGTTTTAAGTATTTGGTTTTTAAGAGAATAATTTTTGGAAAATGCCATTTTTGATGCGTTGATGTTTATTTATTTCTGTTTTTGTTGAGTTTTCAAGTTCGTAAATGGTTTTGCCCATTTGATTAATGATTACTTCATACATTACTTTAGTTTCACTCGCACAAAAGAACCTGCTTTTTATTTCATTTTTAATTGTTCAAAGCACCAAAGTATTTTATTCGCTTTATTTGAAGAAGAAATTGAAGTAATGAAATTCCATTGAGAATATTGATAAAACTCCACCCTATTGTCAAACAGGCAAGCTAAAGTATGATTATCTTTATTATAATCCAATTGAATAATATTGTCTCTACCATTGATTTGCATAACACTATTCTGTGCCAGATGGTCATAAAGAAATAGACCTTTGTCAGTAGCTATCACAAATTGATCCTCTCCAAGACGGGCAACAGCTGAAATTTGGCTTCCGAAAACAGTTTTTATAGTGGAATTTCCTGAATAAAAATAAGAAAAAAGAGAAATTTCATAACCGGAAGTTGTATTGTAAAAAACAAAAATTTGATTTTCGTCTTTAATAAACCAATCTATAAGTTTTTGGTCTAAAATAAAGTTACAAATGATTTGTAAACCAAAATTATAGACAACAATTTTACTTTTCTTTCCTGATTCAGGTGATTCCTGAAAGGTATAAATATTATGATCATAGTAGAGAAAATGAGAAGCAAAATAATTAAAACCAATAGTCTGAAAAGACTTCATCGTATTGTTAAGATGATTGTAACTATTGATATAACCATTATTATCTCCTATAAATAATTCATCATCAAACAACTCAACACCTCTAAACCATTGGGCAGAAGAAGAGTTTTGGGGTGAAATAGACCAAATGGTTGTTTTATCGTGAATGGAAATGGCTTTCATTTCTCCATTCAATTTTGGAAAAAAATAGAGCAGTTGATTGCTGACGTCAATCCGAGCATCAAAAAAACTACCACCTACAATTTTCCATGCTGACATCATAAATGAAGAGTCTATAAAAGAAATAACTGTCTGTTGTTGACTGTTTTCTGAAAAAAGAAATAATCCTTTTGTTTTGTATTGAATATTTTCTGTAGGATCAATAGGATCAACAATAACCGAAGTCGGTTCTTTATCACAAGAGAATAGTAACAATATTAAAACTACTGCCAAAAACCGTTTTGTTTTTTGTATTAGAAACTCCATGCGAAGCCTAAATTATATAATATAGGTAACTGATAAATTACATTTCCTGTAACACGGTTCACATAAAAAATATTGTAATAATTATAGACATTAGTTGCAGAGAGAGAAATTTCTATAGAATTTCTTTCTCCAAGATAAAATTTCTTTTTAACACTAAAGTCTAAACGATGGTAATTAGGAAGTCTGCCTGTATTTAATTCTGATAAAAGGATAGAAGGAACCTCATTTGAGTGGATGTAATCATCATTAATGTTATCAACAACAGCCTGAGGATAAGTAGATTGTGTTTTTGTAAATGGGAATCCGCTACCAAAGTTCCATCTCAAGTCAACTTGCCATGAATTACGTTTTCCCCATGCGTAAGAGAACAGTAAATTTATATTATGACGGCGGTCAAAATGGGGTCTATAGTCAACCATACCGTCATTTCGAATTACCCATGCCAAAGAGTAAACCATCCACACATAGAAACCTTTACGTTCAAATTTTACGGTAATATCACCACCATAAGCATGCCCATTTTCCCAAAGAAAATCTGTGGTAGGTAGCCCTGTTTCAGAAGGAAGTTCTGTCCTTGATACCTGATACCGATTAGCAGAAACGATAGGGTCAAAATGTTTGTAATAACCTTCTATATTGATAGAGGTATATTTAATTACATCCAATTCTAAACCAAGAACAGCGTGTTGTGCTTTTTGTAATGATGAGGTGTGTTCTTTTTCAGTAAATTGAGGCAGTTGCATCAGGCTGGGACTGGAAGAAAAACCGTAAAAAAAGTTAACTACATCTTGGTCGGAAGTGATGGAAGTAAAGTTTTGAGAATACATCCCTCCTGCGATTTTTATTCTGATTTTTGGAGTAATGTTATACTTCAATGAAAGACGTGGTTCCGGAGAATAGGCAGGTACAGAGAAGTATGATTGCAATCTAAAACTGGGCTCTATGAGCAAAATATCTCTAAAGTTATATTTATATTTTACAAATAATCCTAAATCTGTGGTATGGTCTTCCGGTTCTGCTAAAACCGAATAGGTAGTGGTATAACCAATCAAGTCAAATCCAACATTAAAAACACTTTTACCTACAAAATAATTAAACTTAAGGCTGGCAGTGAATCCGTCTATAGTGCTTGTTCTTAATTTTTCGGTCTCTTCGACTTCTCTAAGACTGGTAGCATAATTAGTATAGAAAATACACCCTTCAATGGTCGTAGGAACTACTCCGGGAACAATGAGAAAATTGGTACCCACTCCCCAATTATTCCAATTGTAGGAGGCAATACTGCTATAATTCATCTTATCATCAAAACGGAATCCAAAAAAGTCAAGAAAGGTACCGTTTTGAGTATTTAACGAAAGTTTTCCATATAAATCTAAATAGGTATAGGGAAGGGTCGATTCTAAATAGGGATAAAAAAATTTGGAAGAGTATTCAAGGTACGAACCTTTGCCGGAAAGAATGTATGATAGAGAGGTGTTTTTGTTTTTTTCTTTAAATTTAACGATAGGTCCTTCTAACAACAATTTAGCACCAAAAGTATTAGCGTCAAATTTGCCGGAAAATCGTTTGTTGTTTCCTGCACGAGTTTTAATATCCATTACCGAAGACATTCTCCCCCCAAATTCTGCTCCAAAACCTCCTGTATAAACATTCGCAGTACTCATAATATCGGCATCAAAAACCGAAAAAAGACCTATAGAGTGAAATGGATTAAAAATTACCGCACCATCAAGAAGCATCATATTCTGAACCGGTGAACCTCCTCTGATATACAACTGCCCTCCTTGGTCTCCCGTGGAAACTACACCTGGAAGCACTTGCAAATACTGTGCAAAATCAGGTTGTCCTCCTATTGACGGCATCTTTGACATCTCTTTTGGGGTAACGGAAATGACTGATGTACGTGTTTCTTGAATATTTCGATAACCTTCAGCCGAGATTTGAACCTCCTCTAAAGAATAAGATGCCTGCTGAAGATGATACCTTTTTACTAAAATAATCGTTTTTTCTATCGATATGGTATCCGTAAACAGATCATAGCCAAAACCGGTAACTTGCAACACATATTGTCCGTTAGGAATATTATTGATCATAAAAGAACCATTTTTATCACTCAATGCGCCATATTGAGTGCCCTGCAATTGTACCGTGGCATAACTAATAGGCTCTCCATTGACAGAACTATAGACAAATCCTCTGACAGTACTGTTTTGCGCCATGTTTGACGTTAAAAAAGTTAATAGTAGAATAACAACAAATATGATTTTTTTCATTGATAATTGATTAGAGATTGATAGAGAGATAATAAATATCCATTTATTCTCGTTTTATTCTTTTGTAATACAATCTGCAAAGATATAAAAAAAAACAAACTAAAAAACAATAAAATAATTTTACAATACAAATGAATGGATAATAGTACAAGTGCTCTACACAACTGTTTTTGCATACATTTACAAAATCATTAATCACTATAGACTACAATTCATGTCTATGATAGATAATATTAAAAATAGAAAACAATAATAAAAATTTAACAATTCCAGTTTTTTATTAGAACAAATCCTTACATCAACGGCGCAAAAATCCGCATGACAGATTCTGAATACTTTTGCCATTTTGACCGCTGAATCCACTCTTGATAGCGTATCTCTTTACATTTTTCTAAATCGTGGAAAAAAATCTCTTTGTTTTGTTTGGCAAGGATTGGGTCATAAAGATAACAATTGATCTCAAAATTGGTTTCAAAACTCCTAAAATCTAAGTTGGCAGAACCTATTACTGAGACCATATCATCTGACACTAACGTTTTAGCGTGAATAAATTTATCCTGCAATTGATAGATCTTCATTCCCGTTGCAAGCAAATCCTGAAAATAGGAACGTGCCGCCGGGTCCACTAAAAAGGAGTCTGACTTTTCCGGCACCATCAAGCGGACATCTACACCACTCAAAACCGCCATTTGTAAGGCTTGAAACAGAGATTCATTCGGCAAAAAATAGGGCGTTTGTAAATAAATGTACTTTTTTGCCCCTATAATAACGTTGATTGTGGCTTGTAATAAGTTATGATACATACTATAAGGTCCTCCGGTGGCAATTTGCATCAAATTCTGAGAATACATTTGTGCCTCAGGAAAATATTTTTTATCGTCAATAAACGGTTGTCCTGAACTGTACCAATCAATGAGAAAACAGGTCTGTAATCCCAACGCTCCTTGACCTTGAATGCGCAGGTGCGTATCGCGCCACTTGGGATTATTATAGTAATTGTTGGAGATATTCATACCACCCATATAGGCTGTAGTGCCGTCTATTACCACAATTTTTCGGTGATTTCTATAATTCAATCGGTCTGAAAAATTGAAAAATCGAGGTTTCAACATGGAGGTAATCTCCACATCATTGGCTTTTATCTCACGATAAAACTTACTCGGAACAGCCCAATTTGCTACATAATCGTACAAAAAACGAACTTCTACACCCTCAGCAGCTTTTTTCATCAACATCTCTTTTACCAATTGTCCGGCAAGATCATTTTTAAAAATATAATACTCAATATGAATATGGTGCTTCGCATTTTCCATATCCCTAAGCAAAGCCTCAAACATGGCAGCTCCATCAGTGATAATTCTAACTTGACTTCCTTGTAATACAGGTGATAAATTATTGTTGTTTAGTAAATTAACTAAATTGGCGTACTTTGGCAATATTTCTACATTTCTATTGTAATGAAGGTGCTTAAAACTTAATTCTTTAAGATGGACATATTTTTTCTTAGAAAGATATCGCATTCTTCGGGTATCTCTTCCAAGAAGATAAAAGAAAAAAATGCCTGCAATCGGAATAAAAATGAGTACTAATAACCACGCAATCGTTTTTATAGGACTTCTATTCTCTGAAATGATTACATTGATGGTTCCTAAAATCAATAAAGTGTATATGATAAACACAAATACGTTTAAGTTGAATAAGGAAAAGATAAAATCAAAAACACTAAACATAGGACTGTTTTTTTTAATAAAAAGGCTCCCATAAAGAGAGCCAAACTAAAAAAATAAAATAAAAGCCTCTTAATAATTTTTTACAATGTGTTAATAGGTTTTAGTATTTCACTGCCTAAAGTAACAGCTTTCAGATTATCAGGGATCAGTCCATGATGTCTTACAGGAAGAGATTTTTCTAAGCCTTTTTTGATAAATTCCTCTTTAACAACAGGTTTCACTTTTAAAAATCCACCTAAAATAATCATATTAAAGAATTTCATATTCCCCATTTCTGATGCCTTTTCAGTAGCAGGAACTTGGTAAATATTAATATCTTTACGAGTAGGATGATGGGTAATACCGTTAGGGTCATAAACCAAAACGCCACCCGGTTTTACGGAACTTTCAAACTTATCCATAGATTGTTGGTTAAGGATGATGGCTGTGTCGTAAGCATTTAATGTAGGTGAACTAATACGTTCATCGCTAAGGATAACCGTAACGTTGGAGGTACCGCCACGCATTTCCGGTCCATAAGAGGGCATCCAGCTTACCTCTTTATTTTGCATTACTCCGGAATAGGCAAGGATTTTGCCCATTGAAAGGACACCTTGTCCCCCAAAACCTGCTATAATTATTTCTTCTGTCATAGTTTCAATTTTTTTAAGGTTAAATTATTTATTTTCAGGAACTTTAAGGTCTCCAAGTGGGAAGAAAGGCAACATGTGCTCTTCGAGCCATTGGTTAGCTTTTACAGGAGGCAATTTCCACCCTGAATTACAGTTAGAAACGATTTCCACAAAAGAGGTACCTTTGTTTAGTTTTTGATATTCAAAAGCATTACGGATCGCTTTTTTACATTTTCTCACTAAGGCAGGGGTATAAACTGCTTGACGCGTAACGTAATAACTTCCTGGTAGCTGAGCTATCAATTCCGTAATTTTCAGTGGATTACCCATGGTAGATAGATCTCTTCCATAAGGACTTGTTGCAGTTTTCATACCTTCGAGGGTAGTAGGTGCCATCTGCCCGCCGGTCATACCATAGATACCATTATTGACAAATATCATCGTGATATTTTCGCCTCTATTGCATGCGTGGATGGTCTCTGCGGTACCGATAGCAGCTAAGTCGCCATCTCCTTGATAGGTCAATACGAACTGATCGGGACGGAGTCTTTTCATCGCAGTTGCTAATGCCGGTGCCCTTCCGTGTGCCGCTTCTGCTGCATCTAAATCAAAATAGTTGTACGCTAAAACGGAGCATCCTACAGGAGCTACTATTAAAGTTTTGTCTTGAATGCCCATCTCATCTACAACCTCAGCTATAAGACGATGAATGACACCATGACCACATCCCGGACAATAATGCATAACATTATCGGTCAAAACAGAGGTGCGTTTATAAATTAGATTTTCAGGTTTTACTATATCTTCTCTTTTCATTTTGTAAAAGTTTTATTTTTTTAGATCATCTGTTTTTCATTGAAGATTTTGATTTTATGTAAAGTTATAAAACGTAACTTATATGTTGAATCAAATGACTATTTTATTAATGTTAATTTTAAAGGGTTACTAAATAAAGGACTACATTAATTTAGAGTGTAAAGCTTCTACAACTTCAGCAGGAGAAGGGATAATACCGCCAAAACGACCAAAATGTTCAACCGGTATTTTGCATTCTACAGCTAATTTCACATCTTCTATAAGTTGACCGGCACTCATTTCTACGCAAAGAATACCTTTTGCCTTAGCGGTAATTTCTTGAATTGCTTTTGATGGGAAGGGCCACAAAGTGATTGGTCTGATCAGACCAACTTTAATACCATTTTCGCGAGCTACTTCAACCGCTTTTTGGCTGATACGTGCTGAAGAGCCGTAAGCTACGATAAAGTAATCAGCATCTTCACATTGAGTAGTTTCATAACGAACTTCCTGAGCTTCACAATCTTTATATTTGCTTTGAAGGCGAAGGTTTACTTTTTCCTGACGGCTGGCTTCCAACTCCAGAGAGGTGATAATACGATGAGGTCTATCGGCAGTTTTACCGGTCATAGCCCATGGAAATTGTTCTCTGATATATTCGTTAGTCCATCGGGATTTATAGTCGTCAACTTCTACTTTTTCCATCACTTGTCCTATGATACCATCTGAAAGGATCATAACAGGGTTTCTATATTTAAAAGCCAACTCAAAAGCGAGTTCTACAAAGTCGTACATCTCTTGTACAAAAGCAGGAGCTAAGGTAATGAGACGATAATCACCATGACCACCACCTTTAACGGTCTGGAAATAATCGGCTTGTGAAGGTTGGATAGTTCCTAATCCGGGACCACCTCTAACAACATTTACTACTAACGCCGGCAATTCAGCACCAGCCATATAGGAGAGACCTTCTTGCATTAAGCTGATTCCGGGGCTTGAAGAAGAGGTCATTACTTTTTTACCGAGACAAGCACCACCATAAACCATGTTAATAGAAGCAGTTTCACTCTCAGCTTGAAGCACCACCATACCTGTTTTATCGTAGGGATTCTCACTCATCAAATGTTCGAGAATCTCAGATTGCGGGGTAATTGGGTAGCCAAAATAACCGTCAACGCCACATCTAATGGCGGCTTCAGCTATGGCTTCATTACCTTTCATTAATTTTAATTCTTTCATACGAAACTATTTTTTTTATTTTTTTTACAGATTAATTTTTATGTTATTTTTTCTACAGATAAAAGGATTAAAAACCACTAAAAAAGAGCAATTTCCAACTTTTGGCTGTTAGATTTTAACACGATAAACTTCAATAACACCGTCAGGGCAGAGAACAGCGCAATTGGCACAGCCAACACAAGCATCTTCATCAACCATTTCGAGGTAGTTATATCCTTTAGCATTAACATTTTTTGCTAAAGCAATTACATTTTGGGGGCATCCTGTGATGCAAACGCCACATCCTTTACACTTTTCTGTGTCAATAACTAATGATCCTTTTAAAGCCATAATATTATTTTTTTATTATTAAACTAATTTACAACGAATTATATTTTCAATATTCGAGCTACGAAGATACGGTTTTTTTTTGTATAAAAATCTATATCATGATAAACTCTATCAATTTTTTTATCTTGACAACTATACAAACCTTCTCTCAGTGATCTCCTTTTGTATTTGTGCTGCTAATTCATAATCTTCCACTTCGATAGCACCTCGTAATAGATTGTTTAATTGGTGGTCTGACATTTCTTTTAACTTGCCGGCAAAAAATATATCTTTATTATCGTAAATATCTCCAGAGTAACTATTTGTGAGAAAAGTTTCGTTAGAATAAGAAATACTGTTAAAAAGTTGATCTTCAATTAAAATTGGAACTTTAAAAAGAGTTGCTATGGTTATTCCATCTGAAACACGAGA
>JAITTF010000365.1 GCA_031287215.1 Bacteroidales bacterium | reverse complement strand
AAAAATGAAAGTTTAAAAAATTTATATCCCTCTACTTTATGGGATATTTTTGCAGGTCTTTGTTCAAATCCACACCCTTCCAAGCATGAAGGTGTGATTTTAAATTGGTTGAAAGAGTGGGCAAAACAAAACAATGTGGAGTGTAAGCAAGATGAAACAGGCAACCTTTTACTCAGCAAACCAGCTACTCCGGGCATGGAAAAAAGAAAAGCAGTCATCTTGCAAGGTCATGTTGACATGGTACCTCAAGCCAATAGCGGTGTAAAACATGATTTTACGAAAGATCCTATTCTACCGGTTATAGGAGAAGACGGTTGGATCAAAGCTACCGGCACTACTTTAGGTGCAGATAACGGTATTGGCGTTGCTGCCGGTCTTGCTTTGTTGGTATCAGATGTCCCTCACGGACCATTGGAAGTATTATTAACCGTAGATGAAGAAACCGGCATGAAATGAGCATTTGGATTAAAAAAAGGCTTTGTTAAAGGAGAAATCCTGATGAATCTTGACTCTGAAACCGAAGGAGAAATGTATGTCGGTTGCGCCGGCGGCATTGATGCCAATATAGACAGAGATGTGATGATGGAGAAAACTCCTGACCATTTTAAAGGTTATCGTCTCTTTATTTCAGGTTTAAAAGGGGGACATTCCGGAATGGATATTAATCTGGGTAGAGCTACTGCCAACAAATTGATTACACGTATATTAATGGCTTCAAAAGAGGCTTTTGCTATTCGTATTTCCTCTATTCATGGTGGCAATATGCGTAATGCTATAGCTCGTGAAGCTGAAGCTATCATCGCAGTTGCACAGGATAAAACAGCCGGCTTAGAACAGTTGATCAAACAATGTGCTGCTACTTTACAAAAAGAGTTTGCTAATACAGAACCTGATCTTTCTATCACATTGACCGGTGTGGACACTCCTGCCGAAGTATTGGCACCTTGTTGCGATACCCCCGTTTTGCAATTGGCTTATGCTATTCCTCATGGCGTATTGAGAATGAGTAGTTCAGTTCCTGATTTGGTAGAAACTTCCAACAATTTCTCTATTTTCACAGTAGAAAACGGCAAAATGTTTATGGCTAACCTCATTAGAAGTTCCGTAAATTCAGCTAAAGATGCGGTAGGCAAAAAAGTAAAAGCTATCGCAGAATTAGCGGGTGCTAGGATTTCCCTTACCGGTGGTTATCCGGGTTGGAATCCTAATATAAATTCTCTCATCTTGAAAACAGCTACCGAAGTGTATAAAAAGAAATATGGTCAAGAACCTAAAATTATGGCAATTCATGCAGGGTTAGAATGTGGACTTTTTGGAGTAAATTATGATTGGGATATGATCTCCTTTGGACCTACTATTGAACACCCTCATTCACCGGATGAAAGAGTCAATATAGCAAGCGTTGGAAAATTCTGGGACTTCCTGACCGAATTGATACAGAATATTCCTGAATAATATTGATTAACAATAAAATAAATCGTGCGTTTAGATAAATTTTTAACCAAAAAGGGTTATTTTCTATCGCGAGAAAAAGCTAAGGATGCAATATTGCAGAAAACAGTTAAAGTTAACGGTAATATTGCATCTAAAGTTTCTATCGAAATCGAAGAGAATGCCGACATTGAAATTATCGACATTTTTAATCGTTATGTGAGTCGTGGCGGATTAAAATTAGAAAAAGCTATTTTTCACTTTAATCTTGATTTTCAAGGAAAAAAAGTGTTGGATGTAGGTGCTTCTACAGGCGGTTTTACCGATTGTGCGCTCAAACATGGGGCAGCATACTGTTTCTGTGTTGATGTAGGTTCTCATCAATTAGTTGAATCCATTAGAACTAATCCTGCTGTCGGATTTATAGAAAATTGCGATTTTCGCGATTTTCATTCTGAACAAAAGTTCGACTTCATCGTTTCAGATGTCTCTTTTATTTCGTTAACGGCATTAATGCCTTATTTTGGTAATTTTTTTGAAAACAACGGTCAAATGGTTTTGCTGATCAAACCTCAGTTTGAAGCAGGACCCTCTTTTTTAAATAAAACGGGCATTGTAACAGACGATAAAGCATACAAAATATCTATTCAAAGAGTTGTAAAAGAAGCTATTAATTTTAATTTTTACCTCCAAAATTTATCCGTATCTACGCTTTTTGAAACTAAAAAAAATGTAGAATTTTTAGCTCTTTTTTCTCGCAAAAAGTCCAATTTTGAAGTTGATTTCAAACAACTGTTTTTAGAAGTCAAAAATCTTAAAGCCGGTTGTAGAAATTAATATCAAATGTCATGTTTGCCCACGTTGTTGGATTTAACAGATTGGTTTTACCCCTTTCGCTGTTAACGATTTTCCTGCACTTATAAAAAAATCCATAAAGACTTTCGTCTTCAAAATAGAGGTAAATCAATACAAATGTTGATAATCAACATTTTTTTTTGCTACCCATTAATAATTGAAATCCACCTTTTCGATAGGCTTTACGCCAATTATTTATACTTTGACCACATTCACCAAACCAACTCATCTGTTCCGTTTTGGTAATACCTGCTTCGCCTGATTTTTGCATCTCAAGTAACATAATTATACTCTTGCTTTAAGAGATAATTATTTCCCTATCCCATAATTCTCTTTCAAGAATTGCTGGTATTGAGGCCTTTCGCCTGCTTTGTTGTAATAGGTGGTATAGTTGGTCGCGGACATAGGCATAATCTTAATACTACCTTCATGAATACGATTGGCAAAAGTTTCATTTTTGATGATTACATCATAATAATCCATGGCGTAATCTTTGCCATTAAATTTTGCTATCGTAATCATCTGCTCATTAGCATTGATGTAAAAACTGTTTACATTAAATTTTTGAAGGCTAAAAAAGACATCATTGAAAGAAGCAATGTCGTTTTTAACTTTAGAAACCGACAACTGACTTACTTGTACTAAAACCACGATATAGTGATCTTCTTGTGCTTTAAAAACAAAGGGATTGGTCTTTTGTTCCACTTTTGTAATCGTTGTCGAATCACCGGCAGCAATCAATACCTCTTCAGCGTCATCATAATTTAAGAGCAGTATGCGGGCTAAGCCTGCGACTTCTGTACTCGAATAGTTGGTAACAATCTTAATAAGATCCGTTTTAAGTGCCTCTTTTCCATGTAATTGCCCTACTGAAACAGCTTTGATATACTCTATTTTTGATTTTAAAACAGGATCTTCACATTGCGATAGCAGTTGATTAGCTTGTTCTATCGTCTGTTCCCAATCGCCATTTTCATAGGATTCGTAAGCAGATTCATATTTCAACTCCATAATTTTTTCTTGATCCGCTAATCTCTTGTAATAATTAGGATCTCTAATTAGTCGGGCATAATCGGTATCGCCATATTTAGTTAAAATGGTGTTTTTAGGCTCGTCAGCCTTAGGACTATGTAATGAAGTGTAATTCAGATACAGCATGTAAAGTGAAGGGAGCACCAAAGAGTCATTTGGAAAACGTTGTAATAGAGTTTCCAAAGAGTTGCAAGAACGATTTACATCATGTAATTGATCTAAATAGATGATCGAAAGATTATATAATGAGTTTGCAATCTGAATATTAGAAAGATTCATAGCACTATCTGTCAGTGGGAGGTCTTGCGTATAGAAACCTGCTTTTTTAGGGTCTGTTTCGCGTCCCTTAATCAAATTACCATCTTCATCATATTCAGCAGTATCAACGGCAAGGTCAGGATTATTGGAAAGAGCCATCTGGTCGGAAGAAAGTTGTTGTTTGTTGCTAATGCGCCAATTATCCTCTAATTTCCTCTTTCCCCAATTTCTAAAAAAGTCGGTTTTTCCGGCAGTAATCAGACTTTGATTGTAAAAATACCACTTCCCGTTGGAGGTTTGGGTGTTGATATTTGCCATATCGGCGGTACCCATAAGTGCCAGCATTCTGTTGTTTTCCTCTTCTTGTTGACGACGTTCCTCTTCGGTATATTTATTGATCATCTCTCTCACCCAATTTTCCCGCTGTGTCGGTGTCATTTTAGCAATTTTCTGAAGACTGTCTTGCAGTTGAATCACTTTGATATTATCGACCAACTCCCTTAGTACATTTCCTTTGGCAACGATTGCTTCTCGCTGTGGATAATTATTAGGTAGTGTCAACAAGGCTGTATCATAATAGTCTTGAGCTTCAACATACATCTCTTTCTCAAAATATTTGTCAGCTAAAGTAATAGCAGATAGCGTTCTTTGAAAACCATTAACCTTGTAGGAAGCTACCGACAATTTTAGATTTTTATCCATCTCTTCTTCATTGCCGTCAACTTGAGCAATTTTATACATTGCATAATAAATCTGGTCTTGATACTCCTCATTTTTCTTCTCGGCAAGCATTTTATTCAAATTCTTTAGAATGGCAATGCGAGAGGTGTTAGAACCATCATAATTGGTAGCTAAGTGCATATAAGCATTAAACTCCATATTGTAGGGAGGAGTTCTTGAGATGACCCTTTTAAAATACTTTTGTGCTTCAGCAGGATGTCCATTTTCCTCATATAGTTGAGCAAGAATAAAATACAAACGAGTTTTAAAAGTTTTATCCGGTTTATTTTTAACAGCATCATGAATAAAATCTATAGCCGCTAAAGGGTCTCCTCCCGGAACGGTAAGTTGATATTCGGCAGAAGCAGCAAAAAAAAGCATATTCGTCTTTTTTGATGTTTTTGATTTATTCATGGTTTCTATCTGAAATTCATCAAGAATAGTCTGTGCTTCACCGTAATGCTTTAACCGCAAAGCTGTCCTCGCTCTTAAGATGTTGCCTTCATCTCTACAATTCCATTTTTTTCCTCTATAATTTCTGTCAATATAATTGAAAATTCTTTGGGCCTGATTGTAATCCTGTTTGATAAAGTAGGCTTTCCCCATCATTAAATAGGCATCATCCATAGTTTTGACATACTCTTTACCTCTGATAAACATAGAGTGTTTATAGATTGATTTAGAACACTTTTCGATCGTTCTATCCATACTTGGATAGACTGCAGAAATGTCTGTTTTAGCCGCATAGTTATAGACAGGCAACTGCATGGTAAAATTATCTTGCAATTTAGTTTCCAGCTCTTTTTCGCCTTTTTTTAAGGCTTCTTTAGCATTAAAGTTGACATTATACTGAGAAACGACCGTATGATAAGCTCTATTGATGCCGCTATTTTTCTGTGTAGAACACGAAGAAAAAAACAACACAATGAATGTCAATGATATAAATAGTAGCGTCCGTAGATATTTCAAAATTTGAATATTTATATGAATATTGTTTATTTTCTTAATAACGTAAAGAATAGAATTTTATTTTTTTTGTTGTTCAAGATAATTTTCTAACAACCTTTGGACATATTTACCAAATACATCAAATTCTATATTAATAATGGTGCCTACTTGAAAGTTGTGAAAGTTAGTAACTTCTTGTGTATAAGGAATTATAGCGACCGAAAACATCCTTTTTTCCGAATCTACTACGGTTAGGCTCACACCATTAATGCTAATAGAGCCTTTAGGAACGGTAAAATTGTTTTTGGAAGCATCATAAGAAAAGTAGTAACGCCAACTGCCATTTTCGTCTATAATTTTTTCACATACAGCGGTTTGGTCCACATGACCTTGTACAATATGTCCATCAAAACGACCATCCATTTTCATACTGCGTTCTAAATTGACTTCATAACCGATTTTCCAGGTATGAAGATTGGTTTTGATCATCGTTTCATCCATAGCAGTAACGACATACTGTTTTTTGACTTTGTCAATTTTCACAATAGTAAGGCAACAACCATCGTGAGCCATACTCTGGTCTATTTTCAACTCATCTACAAAATCAACTTCAATAGTGAAATGATAGTTACTGTTTTCTTTTTCAATAGCAACAATTTTGCCTGTTTTTTCAACGATACCTGTAAACATAATACTTTATTTTTAACTCTTATTTTTAACCGACAAAGGTAAGAAAAAAAATAAAATGTTTTTCACAAAATGCAAATCTGAATTTTTTTTATTTTTGAAGTAATCTAAAATCATTAATCGCTCTTGATGTTATCATAACTCATAAATGAAAAAAATCAGGATCTTCTGCTACTTTTTTATAGCACAGTTCCTGGTCAAAAGAGTGTTTGTTGATGAAAATATATTTACACCCTTTTTGTTTTATTTCATTAAGATATAGCGTATTTGACAGTTGATTGTCGGTACAAATCCATCCTTTGCGGTGATAGAGAGATCATTTGAGGATTATCATTACCATTAATAACAATTTTATCATTGACATTAGAAATTTGATCTGCCATAACAGGAAGTTGAGTTTGTATTTTTCACGATCCGACAAAAAGAAATCATGATACTGATTCATAATACTTTCTGAAATACAAAGAGCCAAGATAGGGATATATAATGCTTGATATTTGATGAATGTAAGACCATACCCTGCCAGTAAAGCCAACATGGGAACAAAGGAAATGATGTAATAGTTATGATCATAAAAGAAAAATCCTGATTTTAACATATATATAACAAATAGTGCGAAAACAGAGATACGCTAATCAGTAAAATTTTATTTTTATTTTTCCTCTATATTTTTTGAGAGAAAATTTATGTGTCTGTGTATAATTGAAAAATCTTATGTATATTTGATTGCACAAAACAATCCCCAAATGGGTAATACAAATATCCTCTTCGCTATTCGGCTTTTTTTGCTCTATAAGCGATCATAAGACGTTTCATAAAAGTAGGTAGCTTAAAAAAAAGCAAACTCCAAAACGCTCCGAGAAGAAAACCGAACAGGATGTCGCACGGATAATGGACACCAAGATAAATTCTGCTATAAGCTATCAGCAGCAACCAGAGTGAGGTGCCAATAATCAGCCATTTTGTTTTGGGACGTATGGCAAAAACAAAAAACAACAGCATAACCATTCCATTGGAGGCATGAGCCGAAGGAAAACTGTATTGCCCTCCACGATAATAAGTTCCATCACTTTGCCGTACTACATTGACCTGCTCTACAAGCGTTATTTCGTGGCTTGGTCTGACTCTTTGAATACTTTTTTTTAGAAAATTGCACGATTGTTCGCTACAAATAATGGCTAAAAGTAAATACAGTAAAAGATTCCACGGTTTTTTGGTTTTTCTTAATAGCAAAAAAAGGACGATTAAGATTACCGGTATCCAAATTTGTGGATGAGAAATCCATAGAAAAAAAGGGTCGAAAAAATCGGTATTTCTTCCATTTAAGGTCAAAAACAGTTGGGTGTCAATATTTTTAATCCATTCTATCATCTATTCAAAATCAGGATATAGTAAATATTTTTTTCTTATCTTTTTGAAATTTTCTAAATCAGATTTCCAGGAGGCTCGTATTTGTTCTGCCGACAGATGATGTATAATTTGCTCTCTTAGAAGAGGAGTTCCTGCTAATTTATCAAAAAAATTGTTTTTTAAAAAGAACTCTTTTTGATTTGGAAAATTATTATAAGCCTTGATAATCAAGTCTATATTAATCATATTATCTCTCATCATCATATTATTTGCTAAAGGCTTTAAATCAAATCCTCTACAACGTTCTCCATTACAAGGAGGATTTTCTGCTACTCCTTTAATAGCATGAGGCGTAAAGAAATAATCACCTATTTTCAATGAAGGATGTCCAAAACAGGTAAAAGGATCCTCCGTCCCTCGACCTACACTGAT
Source organism: Bacteroidales bacterium (assembly GCA_031287215.1). GTDB lineage: Bacteria > Bacteroidota > Bacteroidia > Bacteroidales > WCHB1-69 > JAGVVH01. The sequence continues at coordinate 8,902 of JAITTF010000365.1, read as the reverse complement.
TGCAGTCCCTTCAAACAAACAGAGCGTAGGATAAAGCACAACCGCACTATAAGAAGTTAGGTTTGGAGAAGGAGAAATAGGCAAATCATACCGTTGACTATGCCTCCAATTTTCCACCTCCACAATCTGCAACGGACAGCAAATGCCATTTGCCAACAGCTTTTCACCATTGATAAACAAAGCATACTCTCCGATGGTCATTCCATGTGCGATAGGCACAGGGTGCATCCCCACAAAAGAGCGATATTTAGGATCTAACATCGGTCCATCCACCAAAAAACCATTTGGATTGGGACGGTCAAGAATACACATACCCTTTTCGTTTTCAGCAACCGCTTCCATCAAATAGTGCAAAGTAGAGATATAGGTGTAAAATCTACACCCAACATCTTGAATGTCAAACAATACAACATCAACATCTACAAGTTGTTGTTTCGTAGGTTTTTTAGCGTTTCCGTAAAGAGAAATCAAAGGGATTCCTGTTTTTTCGTCTATAGAAGAGACAATTTTTGCTCCGGCTTCTTTATCGCCACGGAAACCATGCTCTACACAAAATATCTTTGTTATTTTAATGCCCCTTGACAGCAAAGTGTCTATAAGGTGCTGATCTCCAACCACAGAGGTTTGATTAGCACAGACTGCCACATTTTTGTCTTTTAAAAAGTCAATATACAATTCAGTACGCTCAGCACCTACAGTAAGTTGAGCAAAAGATAAAAAGAAGCTGCAAAACAGAAAAAAACAGAGCAAAAAAATGCAGTTTTTTCTCATAGAAACGAGACTCTTAATCAAGTTTTACTTCCGGAATAGCATCAACAGCTTCAAAAGTGAGTATCGAATTTTTCTTTCGGTCTAAAAGTGTTAATACATTTTTTTGGATCGAAAAATAGCGAATTTCTTTTTTTAAAGCCTTTGAGAACTGCTGTTCTGTTTCATTATTGAGGCACATCATTTTGGTAGAACCAGCATAATCAATGCTAATTTTTTTCTTAGAAAAAGTATAAGTGCCAAAAAATTGGTTACAGCCTAAACAGCCCGACATTCTGTCTCCTTCCCCGAAAAGGATATAAGCTGTTTTGGTAGATTCAGGTGCATTTTCTTTTTCAATGGTTTTAAGTACCCAATTGACACCTACTAATGATTTATTATTGTTCTTTTTATCTTTTTTCTGGGCAAAAGCTACATTACCGATAAGTAAAAGAACCAATAATGTTGAAATAATTTTTTTCATTTTTATTTGTTTTAAATATTTATTAAATTTACTTTTTTTTATTGATTTTTCAAAAACAGTTTATTTACTTCTCTTTTATTAATAGTGAACTTGCAATACTCGCCAACAACACTCCTAAAATAAACCACAGAGAAGCTGCAGTAGAGATTTCAAAGGTAATGAAGGGGATAAAAGGAAGCGACATTTTGATGCCTATAAAGGTCAATAAAGCGGCTATGCCATATTTGAGAAACCTGAATTTATCGACCATATCCTGCAATACAAAAAAGAGTGCCCTCAAGCCGAGAATGGCAAAAATATTAGAGAAAAAGACGATAAATGGGTCTTGAGTTACGGAAAAAATAGCCGGTATAGAATCCACCGCAAAAATCACATCCGAAAATTCAATGATTAACACTACGACAAATAACGGTGTAAACATCCATCTGCCGTGTTCCTTGACAAAGAAATTCTGATCATAATAGTTGGGAGTAGTCATTTTTAATTTAGATAGAAAACGAACTACAATATGTTTGTCAACATCAATATACTCTTTTTGCTTTTCAAAAATCATTTTAATACCACTATAAACCAAGAAAATTCCAAAAACTAACAATAACCAATGGAAATGATGTATCAACGTGGAACTTAAAAAAATAAAGATAAAACGCAGAACTATAGCACCCAAAATGCCATAAAAAAGTACTCTGTGAAAGTATTTAGGTTCTACTTTAAAAGAGGTGCAAATTAACAACATCACAAAAATATTGTCCAAAGAGAGCGACTTTTCTATCAGATAACCGGTAAGAAATTCAAGAGAAACCGCTTTTCTAAAAAGATGTAAATTCTCTGAATAGGATACGTTGTTGTTAAAAACAAAGTTAGAACCATATTTTTGGGCATATTTTACCAATCCTTCGCTGTCTTGAATCCCATGCACCCATTCGGCATGCAGATATAAAAACAGATAAAAAAGCAAAGAACAGCCAATCCATATCCCTGTCCACATTAATGCTTCTTCCCATTTTACTATATGATTATCTTTATTAAATACTCCAAGATCCAAAAAGAGCATGAGTACTACAAAGACTAAAAAAATAGTAAAAAAAAGGGATTCGGTCATCGGTATTTGACTTTTCAAATTAAGTCGCAAAAATACAAAATCTTATTTAATTAATTGATTTTTCCTCTATATTTTTTGAGGGAAAATTTATGTGTCTGTGTATAATTGAAAAATTTTATGTACATTTGCGCTTTCAAAAAAACAAAATGGAACTATTAAACAAGTTCAAACATAAAACACTAATATAAGCATTTGTAATTCTATTTATTTTTGGATTATTCTTTGTTTTGGAATTCGTCTTTTTGGAATCACCAATCCTCCTTTGGAAATCGGACATAATTGGAGACAGACGACAGGGCTAATGGTTGCCCGAAACTTTTTAGAAGTTAACAACAACATTATGTACCCAAGAGTGGACGATGATCATGGAGAAACCGGGATCATAGGAATGGAATTTCCTTCGCTAAACTTTTTGCACTATTAGGATAGCTTCCATATTTGGTTATCAGCATTGGTACGGAAGACTAATCAACCTTATTGTTAGCTCTATTGGAATACTTTTTTTCTATAAATTGATCAACTTGATATTTAATCATAAAGTTGCACTAAATGCCGGTATCTGTTTGTTGTTTTCAAGTTGGTTTATGTTTTCCCGAAAAATGATGCCCGACACTTATTGCATTACTCTGATGTTTATTGCTTTATGGTTTTGCTTACAATACTTAATCAATAAAAAAGGGTTATTACTATTGGGTTACATTTGTTTTGCTACATTGGCTGTTTTATCAAAAATACCTGCCGGAATTTATTTCGTTTTATTAATTCCTCTACTTTTTTCTCGAAAAATATCCCTTAAGCCAAAAATTATAATATCTATTGCAACGCTTATTCCTCTTATGACAACCTATTATTGGTATTTTATCTGGAATGTGCATTTGTCCGATATGTATGGAACATGGTATAATCTTGGGATGTCTCTAAAAGATGGTTTTTACGACATTAGTGCTCATGTTTCGCAAGTCTTAAACAATTTCTATTTCAACTCTTTCGTTGGATTTTCTTTTTTTATATTGTCAATTTGGGGACTGTTTTGTTCGATAAAAAATAAAAATAAAATTTTACTTACCATCGTTAGCTCTGTTTTCGCCATATTTGTCGTACATGTTTTCAAATCAGGTTTTTTCTTTTATCATCACAACTACTACATCATTCCTTTTGTTCCAATTTTGGCCTTATTGGCAGGTTATGGCCTTTCATTTATAAAACGTCAAGCATTGTATATTCCTATCTTAACCTTTTGTATTTTCGAAAGCGTGATCAATCAGCAGCATGATTTCGTTTTACCGGATCGTGAAAAATACAAACTTCAACTTCCGATTCTTGCAGATCAAACTTCTCATCTAAATGATAAAATTGTTATTAATGGCAATGATAATCCTCAAATGCTCTATCTTTCTCACCGAAAAGGATGATTTGTAGAGACAATCAACTATCAGACACACAATATCTTAATGAGATAAAACAAAAAGGGTGTAAATATGTCTTCATTAACAAACACTCTTTTCATCAAGAGCTATTCTATACAAAAGTAATTGAAAATCAAAATTTTGTAGTTTATGAATTGTGAAAAACTAATTAGAGTATAGGTTTGTCAACTAAAAATATAATTGAACACAAAGCGTTTAAAGTCATCTATTTCGACTCAATGTTCTTGCCACAATCCTTAACGATCATCTCATACCACTTGTTTGAATATCTTGGTTGGTCAGGAAATTCGGCTTGCGGAATCTGTGTATCCGTTTTTAGGAATTTTCCGTTTGCCTCTTTTTTTACATTACCATCGTTGTATTTTACTAAAAGATAGACAAATAGGTCATCCCAAGTTTTACATACATCCTTCACGGCTTTGTTGGTATAGGCATTCAATTGTTGTTGCGCTAATTGAGGATTGGTAGAGATTAACTTTACCATCCCTGCTTCCATTTTGGCAATATCATCTACATAAAAATGTTCAAATTGACGTTGTTTTTCATTAATATGAACCATCATATCACTATAACGTGAATAGGCAAAATTGCTCACTTTAGTAAATTTCCAATAAGCAGCGGTAGGCGAATAATCTACGATAGTGCCATTTCCTTCTTGAATTTCTTCCGGGATTTCAGTAATACCGCAAAATACAGGCATGTAACAAGTGCTTCCGGCATCATCAACACCAAACCAAAAGATGCCACCAAATTTATCGGGAAGGAAGTTGCGACATTGTGCTACAAAGGAAAAACCTGTTTGTTGCGTAGCAGTGGCGCGTTCATGTAAATATTTTTTGCCATTAAATTCCCATGCCATAGGTCTCCATCTGTAAGGGCATGCAAATGGACCGGCACCCAAATCTTTGGTCATATCCATAGAGGTCCCTTCGTAATGGTCGCGCATGAGTTGCATTACTTCTAAAACGGTCAATTTATGGTCAGGTTTAATCCACAATGGCATTCTATGAGACAAATTATCACCACGTGCATAATCTTCATATTGTGCTACCTCTTTAGGATTGCAACGATAAAAACCAGCCCATACACGTGCTTCACAACCACGTGCTGCACCAAAATCTAACGGGGCATACGTCTCACAAAAACTAAAGTTAGCATCAGGAGCTTTAACATCATAATATCCTTTTAATTTGGCAAAAGAGACCACATCATAAGAATAAACCGTTTCTATTTCAGGATTGAAAATCTTATCCATCTCTTTATTAGAAATGGAAGTTTTACCGTTACTTAGGGGAAAAGTAGTAATGCGAGCTTGATTAGCATGTCCACAAATATAGCCATCCGGAATTCTTCTCGCTACCCACACAGCTCCCTTTGTCCATCCTTTTACGGTTTTTCCTTTGGCATCTTTCATCTCTGCTCCTTTGCCTATCAATTCAAATATCCATGCCTCATTTTTATCGGCAATAGAAAAAGATTCTCCTTCACTGCAATATCCATAGAGAGACATTAAGTCGCTTAATACTTTTATTGCTTCACGGGCATTTTTAGCACGTTGTAAAGTAATGTATATCAAGGAACCGTAATCCATAATGCCGTTAGGTTCCCACAACTCTTCTCTTCCTCCGTAAGTAGTTTCACCGATTACTAATTGATATTCATTCATATTACCTACTACAGAATAGGTTTGCAGGGCTTGAGGAATTTGACCTTTTTTAACCCCTGTATCCCATTCTACAATATCCATCAGCGAACCGGCAGGATAAGTTGCCGCTTTGCGATAGTATAATTCGCCGTACAAGGTATGTGAATCAGCTGCATAAGTAACCATCACTGAGCCATCTGAACTGGCTCCTTTAGTGATGATAAAATTGGTACACGAGTATGCCTTGAAAGACATCATAGTCATTAACGTAATGACTGTCAGTAAAAATAATTTTTTCATGACAATATTTTTTATTTATAATTATTATTTAATTCTGTTCTATACACACTTAAAAACCAGATGTTTTGCCATATCTTTCCAACAAATAAAACCGTTTTTATTTCTTTGCAAAGATACAAAAATTATGTATGAACAAAAGATAGTGCTCTTTGTTCCCGTTTTTTCTTTTTTTTTAGGACTATGATCTGATAAAGGTGCCGTTTTTTTTTCTATTTTTGCAGCATTAATTTAACACATTCAAAAAACACCCATGTATGATGAAAAATAATTTTATAATTTGTTTTACCTATCTTCTGATGTTGTTTGTAACAAACACTAATGTTGCACAACCAATGCAACACTCTTTAATCGGATATTGGCACAATTGGAATTTAGCGGAAGCCCCTTTTATTCCTCTTAATGAGATTGATGACCGCTATAATGTTGTTATTCTTGCATTTGCCGTCCCGGTAACTTATGGAGATATGCACATTGTATTTACGCCCGAAGGATGGACCCCGCAAGAATTGACCACACAAATTGCTGAAATGCAAAGTCATGGGAAAAAAGTATTGATTAGCATTGGTGGTGCAACAGGCACTATTACGATGTCCTCAATAGCCGACAAAGAGAATTTTGTTTCCACCATGAATACTATTATAGACCAGTATGGTTTTGATGGTTTTGATATTGACATAGAGAACGGAAATACGATTATGATCACCGGAGGCACTATCTCTTCTCCCACAAATCAAGGGCAAATTTATTTCATTGAAGCCATCAAAGAGATGATGCAACACTACAGATTGGTACATCAAAAGAAAATGATGTTAACAGCCGCTCCTGAAACAGCCTATATACAAGGCGGCATGTCTGGATTTGGCAGTATTTGGGGTGGTTATTTGCCCATTATAGACGCTTTAAGAGACTCTTTGGATATTTTGCATGTACAATTGTATAACAGTGGAACCATGAACGGGATCGACGGGATTGCATACACCCAAGGAACTGCCGATTTTATAATTTCTCAAACCGAAGCAGTCATACAGGGTTTTTCTACTTCAGGCGGTTATTTTGCCGGCATTCCGGCACATAAAGTAGCAGTAGGTTTACCGGCTTGTACGCTTGCTGCAGGAGGAGGTTACACAGATACAACTCAAGTTGGAAGTGCTATTCGTTATTTGATGGGAAAAGGACCACAACCCGGAAGTTATACTTTAGCACATAGTGAAGGATATCCAAACCTCTGTGGAATGATGACTTGGAGTATCAATTGGGATGCTACACCTAATTGCGGAGCGTCCTATATTTTTGCTTCTCAATACGAAAATTTGTTTGGTTTAGACACCCTTGTGCCACCTGATCGAATTACAATGAGTACTCATAATGATTTTAAACTCTATCCAAACCCAAATAAAGGCTCTTTTTTTATAGATGGTTTAGATTTAATGGAAGAAGCAAAGATATCCATTATAAATAGTATCGGAGTTGTAGTATCAGAACGCAAAATAAGTGATCGTGTCGCACCAATTGATTTAGATTTGCATCAAGGGATCTATTTTGTGAGGATAGAAGCTCTAAATAAAATCAAAATATTAAAATTTGTGGTTTCAAAATAAAAAGGAGTAAGCTTATAAATGATTTTTTCGATTTTCTGATTGCTAATACATTACATAAAACTAAGAGAAAAAAAGAAAAAAAAGAGAGGATTTTCAATAGAAAAATAAAAAAAAATTGTTTTTTTGAAAGAAAAAGATTGTTTTTTTCGTAATATGTAGATTAATAATAAAATAAAGTGTATCTTTGCACCCTGTTTCTGAAGGAGAAAAACCTTTGAATTAAAATTTTGTTTAATCTGTAAAAATTTAAAAAAATTATGACAAAAGCTGAAATCGTTAGCGAAATTGCAAACAAAACTGGTTTGGATAAAAATGCAGTTCAAACTGTAGTAGAATCATTTATGACTACTGTTAAAGGATCATTAGCTGATAATGATAACGTATACCTGAGAGGATTTGGTAGTTTCATCGTAAAAGAAAGAGCTGAAAAAACAGCAAGAAATATTTCGAAGAAAACTACGATTATTATCCCTGCCCACAAAATTCCGGCATTTAAACCTTGCAAAACTTTTGTAAATCAAATCAAAAAAATCAAATAATTTAACTAATTTTACTCATTATGCCAAGCGGAAAAAAGAGAAAAAGACATAAGATGTCCACTCATAAACGCAAAAAACGTTTAAGAAAGAACAGACATAAGAAGAAGTAATACTCTTCTTGCGTCTTATGTCGCCTGAACATGGAAACTAAATAATGCGATGTTTAGAACATTCGTATTGTTTAGTTTTCTTTTTATTGTATTTTGTAATTAAATTTATGAACGAAAACGAACCCACGAAAGAATTATTTATAGCTACTCATCCTAACGAAGTTCATATTGCCCTTCTGGAAGATAAAAAATTGGTAGAAATTCGTAGAGAAAAGACTACTGAACATTGTTCTGTAGGAGATATCTATTTAGCTAAGGTAAGAAAGTTAATACCGGGACTTAATGCCGCATTTGTGGACATTGGTTTAGATAAAGAGGGCTTTTTACACTACCTTGATTTAGGTCTTCATGGGAATACCATCAACGCTTTCGTTCAACAAGCTAAAGAAAAAAATAAAAAAAGTATCGTCAATTTTCCTTATAAACCTACTTTGCCAAAAGCAGGAAAAATAGGAGTAGTACTTTCTCAAGGACAGGAAATATTAGTTCAAGTAGCTAAAGAACCGATGTCCTCGAAAGGTGCCAGAGTAACCGCAGAAATATCCTTTGCCGGTCGTTTTTTGGTACTCATTCCCTTTTCAGATAGCGTTTCTATTTCCCAAAAAATAAAAAACCCTGAAGAGAAAAAAAGACTCAAAAAATTAGTTCAAAGTATTAAACCAAAGAAATTTGGTGTCATCATCAGAACCGTTGCCGAAGGAAAAAAAGTGGAAGATATAACGGCTGATATGGAACAAGTTACTGAACGCTGGAAACTATTGGTTAGTAAACTTAATAAAGCAAAAGCTCCAATGCAAATCTCTGCCGATATAGATAAAACATCGGCAATTATTAGAGATATGCTTCATGAATCTTTTACTAATATTTACGTGGACTCTCCTAAGATTTATGACGATTTAAAAACTTATCTTAAATCTATTTCATTTCAAAACATTCAAATTTTACACCTT
>JAITTF010000338.1 GCA_031287215.1 Bacteroidales bacterium | reverse complement strand
TTGGAGTTTGGATACCCCACAATTTATCTATTTTAATTTTTGAAGATTTGATATATCATCATGAAAAAATTTCTATTCAAATCTGTTATATTATGTCTGCCATTTTTAGTATTTTATATAATATTACCGCTTACCCTTGATCCGTACAATGTTTTCCATTATAAAAATATAAGAGATAATGGTATTGAGGCGAATCAAAATTATATAAAAATGCGGTATATTCTGGACAATCCAAGGAAATTTAATGCATACATTTTTGGGAATTCTCGTATCAGCGCTATAGATGTTGATACTATTGATTCGCTTCATTGTTATAACATGTGGTATCCGGGAGGCCATCCCTTAGAACATTTTGAAAATATAGAAATCATGATAAACCATAATATTATCCCCGACACCATATTGTTAGGCATTGATGATATAGCTTTCGCTGTAGACCCAGAGGTAAATAGAACTCAATTAATGCTGATGCCCTATCCAAAAGATTCTATTCAAATAATTGCGCACACTAAATTTCTTATAAAATATCTTAATCCATCTGTACTATCATCCATAAAAACAATTCTTTTTCATAAAACGGATGCCCAAAATCTAGAGCTAGTTAAAAAGCTGTTTTATGAAAATGGTGGAAGATCAAGAATGAAAGATGAACAATCTTCTTATAATTGGAAAGAAGCAAAACTGATAAATGATTGGCAATACAATTATGGAATTGAAAATGCTATTACGGATATTCAAAAAATCATTGATTTATGCAATAAAAATAATATCAAATTGATTATATTCACGAATCCTCTTTACATACTGACCTATCAAAATGCCGTGCAAAATGGATACATTGATTTTTTAACCAGGTTATCGCATATAACTGATTATTACAATTTTTCAGGTATCAATGATATAACCATAAATAATGATTATTATCTTGAACCAAGCCATTATAAATTTAATATCGGTGATATGATGATCAATACAATATTTAACGGCATAAATAATGAAAAATTATTGGCCCAAGGTTTTGGTTATCATATAACGAAAGAAAATAGAGATACATTCTTGGACCTATTACATGAACAACTAACGGATTAAATTGAAGGTTAGCAACTATGGCAAAACCACGTATTATTGCATTTTATTTGCCTCAATTTCATCCTACGCCAAATAATGATAAATGGTGGGGAAAAGGGTTTACCGAATGGACAAATGTCTGTAAGGCGAAGCCGTTATTTAGAGGACATTATCAACCACATGTGCCCGCTGATTTAGGGTTTTATGATTTACGGTTAGCCGAATCCAGATTAGCACAGGCAGAAATGGCTAAAGAATACGGTGTTGAAGGGTTTTGTTATTATCATTATTGGTTCGGAGAGGGGCGGCAGGAACTTGAACATGTATTTAACGAAGTATTGAAAAGCGGGGAACCTGATTTTCCTTTTATGCTTTGCTGGGCAAATGAAAGCTGGCATTCAAAATTTTGGAATAATGATGGTACCGTTTCAAAAAAATTATTGGTGGAACAAAAATATGGCGGGATTGATGATTATACCAAACATTTTTTTCATCTTCTGCCGGCCTTTAAGGATAAACGATACATTAGAATAGATAATAAACCGGCATTTATGCTTTTTAGGCCCCTGGAATTTGAGCAGGTTTCCGATTTTATTAATTTGTGGAAAAAATTGGCAAAGGAAAATGGACTTGAGGGTATCTTTTTTATTGGACAAACATTCGAAACCGAAATAGAAGTGGACGAGGTTTTCAACAAAGGCTTTGGTGCGGTAAATACCGTAAGGCTCTTTGACATTCAAAGAAAAAGAAAACTTATAGAAAAGGCTTTGCAAAAAATTGAAAGAGTTTTATTGACAAAACCCTTTGTATATTCCTATGCCAAAGCAAAAGAATATTTTGTAGAAGAACTTGAAAAAAATATCAATATAATTCCAACAATAATACCAAATTGGGATCATACCCCACGAAGCGGAAATGGAGGATATGTTTTAACTAAGTCAAATCCAAAATTGTTTGGGGAACATGTACGGGATGCAATTGATGTGGTTAAGGATAAGCCATTAGAACATAGATTAATATTTATTAAGTCCTGGAATGAATGGGGCGAAGGAAATTATATGGAACCGGACTTAAAGTTTGGTACAGCTTATTTAGAAGAATTAAGAAATAATCTATGAATTTACTAATTTGTTCAGCACTTGTGCCTTATGATAAGGTATCACATGCTGGCGGTCAAGCACATAATTATTATGTAAAGCGGTTAAGGAAAGAAACCGGAATTAACATACATTTAATAACATTCGCTTTTTTTTCAGAGATTGAAAAAGTTGATTTGGATAAATATAACATTTCAAATACAGTTATTTATTTAGACAAAAATATTGCGGCAAAAATAATTCGTAAAGTTATAACATTGTTTGACAGATTTTTTTTATGGATTAAATACGCTGAACTAATATCAAGTTATAGAAAATATAAATTATGGAAAGAATTAAAAAAACTTAAAAAAAAGAAATATGTTCCGGATATAATTGAACTGGATTGGACACAAGCGATTGTTTTTCTGCCCATGATAAAAAATATATATCCTGATGCGAAGTATTGCGCCGTTGAGCATGATGTTGTATTCCAACGTTTGGAAAGAGAATATAGAAACCAATCTAATATCTACAAACAGTTAATGACAAAATTAAAATATCATGGTGAAAAAAAAATGGAATTGTCCCTCTTATCAAAATTTGATATGGTATTCACTTTTAATAATAAAGACAAAATGCTTCTTGAGAATAATGGTATACACGATTCATGTATTATTGCTCCTGTTTTTAAAAAAATTTCCTTTCCAGTGACCACGACAAAAAAAAATACAATCCTATTCTATGGGTCAATGAATCGAAGTGAAAATTATTTAAGTGCTATATGGTTTATAAAAAATGTCTTTTCAAGAATGGAAGATATGGATATTAGTTTTATTATTTTAGGAGCAACACCTCATCCATCATTATTGGCTTATCAGAATGACAAGATAATTATAACAGGCTATCAGGATGACATTACCCCTTGGTTTGAACAAGCTATGTGTTTGGTGACGCCTTTAGTATCCGGCGCCGGCATAAAAATTAAAGTCCTTGAGGCTTTAGCGGCAGGCATTCCTGTCTTGGGTAATGACATTGCGGTTGAGGGAATAGACATTACGAATAATGTCGAATATTTTCATTGTATGACCCCTGAAGATTATATTACAACAATAAAAATAATTTTAAAAGAACCTGATTTTGCAATGTCTGTAGGACTTGCCGGGCAAAAGTATATCAATGAAAATTATGATTCAGATAAATCTTTTAAGGATTATGTAAACAATCTTTACTCACTCGTTAAATTCACCGCTTAAAAAACATGCAAGTATCAATAATTATTGTAAATTTTAACACAAAAAATTTTCTGTATAATTGTCTTGAATCAATATACAAACATACTAAAGATATTTCCTTTGAAATAATTGTGTCCGATAATGGATCCACCGACGGTTCTATCGAACTTGTAAAAAGTAAATTCCCTGCTGTTATTTTAATTGCAAATAATAAAAATCTTGGTTTTGGCGCGGCCAATAACCGGGGGCTTGAAATCGCCAAAGGCGAATTTGTTTTTTTTCTGAACAGTGATACTATTTTATTAAATAATGCTGTAAATATATTTTATACCTATTGGCAAAACTATCGTAATAAAAATGAATTAGGCGCCCTTGGTTGTAATCTAATTGATAGAAATAAAGAGGTCGCCGGTTCT
>JAITTF010000312.1 GCA_031287215.1 Bacteroidales bacterium | reverse complement strand
AATTGATATGTTTATGCAAAATATGAATTTGCAAACAGGTTCATTAGATTTTATTTTAACACCTGCGGGCGATTATATATTTTTGGAAGTCAACCCTTGCGGGCAATATGATGTTTTTAATTCATGTAATGTATATCCTGATAAATTAATTGCAGAACATTTAATTAGTAAATTAGTATGAATATCAGAAAAAAAATAGAGGGTAAAACGCCATTAATGTACGAGGTTTTTATGGAAGTAATACCTCGCAAAGTAATTAATAAAGAAGTATCATGCCAAATTTATCAAACCAAGTGCTATATGGGAAGGAAATTTTATAAACATATTTCTATTTTTAGCGTATGAACGAGCAAAATTATTTATATCTGTATCCCCATTGCCATATTGTAAAAGGTTATAACCGCAGTCTTTTACAAGATACTTTTAGAGGTTCTTACTTTTTTATACCTGATTTACTTGCTACCATGCTTCCCAAAATGCATGGTGCAACATTATTAGACAGCAAGATGTTATTTACTGGCAATAGTCATAATTATTTTGAAGAATATGTCATATTTCTTCAAGAAAAGGAGGCTGTAAATCTGTCGGAAATCTCACTTGATTATCAAAAACTTCCATTAGATTTTCAATATCCTGCCATAATCACAAATTCTATTTTTATTTATGATAAAAGAAATGAAAATCAACAAACTATTACCGAATTAATTAAAAACAGATGCGAACATATCCAAATATTTGTTAATCAAAAGATTACATCTAAAAAACTAAAAACAATACTGTCTTTGTTTGAGGATAGTCTTGTTGAAACAATTGAAATAGTTGTCTCTTTTCAAAAACCATTTTTAAATATTCAATATTGGCAAAAACTCTATGACCAATATAGGCGGTTGCAGTCTGCTGTGGTTTATAATGCACCCAAAACTGAAAAGATTTCTGTTGATTGTTTAAATTATAATTGGGTTCTATTTATTAATGAACCGGTATCTTATAATGATTGTGGTGCAATTCATCCATTACATTTAACTAATAATCTCCTCTTTTTCACCGAATCCCAGCAACATAACACCTGCCTGAACCGAAAAGTGTGTATTGATGCAGGGGGCAACATAAAAAACTGTCCGGCAATGGAACGCAGTTTTGGGAATATTAAAGATACTACCTTGCAGGAAGCTATTGAAAAAGAGGGATTTAAAGATTTATGGTTTATCAATAAGGATAAGATTGATGTGTGTAAGGATTGCGAGTTTCGGTATATGTGCACCGATTGCCGATGCTTTATTAAAGACCCAGAAAATATCTATTCGCAACCGGCTAAATGTGGCTATAATCCCTATATTTGCAAATGGGCAGGGCAAGAGGGTTATGTGCCTGTGGAAGAGTGCGGCAATTACAGCCGCGAAACGGGTTTTGTACCTGATGCGGCTAAAATCAAAGAGTTAAACCAACAAATTTGGGGCGAAGAAAATGAGTAAATTTCCTTTTTACCACCAATACGACTCAATGGACTGCGGTTAAAAAGGCGGAATGCAGAAGAGCGGAACGCAGAAGAGCAGAACGCAGAAAGGCAGAACGCAGAAGAGCAGAAGAGCAGAAGAGCAGAACGCAGAACGCAACGAAGATTCCGTTCCGCGTTCTGCATTCTGCGTTCTGCTGTCCCTTTTCCTTATCAATTTTGTCAGACATTTTATGCGTTTGGGTGTAATTGAAAATTTTGTTCCATTTTTATAGTATTTTTACCCCACAAATACTAATAAAAAAAGTTAACGAACAGCACAACTGTTCCGTAAACAAAAAATGAGTAATTTTGTGCCGCCAATTTTTCCGTACAGAGGTGGCAACGCACAGCGCCGAAAGAGAAGCCACAAAGAAAAGTCAGGATAATGACAAGGCAAGTACGCGCCAACGGACAGGGAAACGGAAAAGGTTTTGAGTTATTGAGCAGCAGCGGTTAAAAGTCTCACCAATGTACAACAGTAACTTTTCCCTTGATAAACCGAAAGGCAAAAAGATTGAGAGACTAATTGTTTTAACTAAAATGGCTGCAAAGGAGCAGCCGGCCGTGCCTGACTGAAAAAAAATATGAGAAAAAAGGGAAGGTGTGGCGAAAGAAAAGATTATGACAAAAAAGATAGATGAGAGTTTATTCTCTAAAGGAACATTAAATGAGTTGGAAATGATGGAGTTAAAAGGAGGGGAAGTTGGCAAGACAAAACCAAATTGTTCCTGTACAAAAACTAATTGTGGTGGTTCTTGTCCTACTAACATAAACTGTCCAAGTTGTCCCGGAATTGTAGAACCTATAAATCCGGGAGAATTAGTTTAATTATTCCATCAGTATTGCAGAAACATTCATAATTTTCTGCAATACTGATTTTTATTATTTTAGATTATGGCAAAATATAAAAAGAGCAATTATAATTACTTTGTTGATTATAGAGAAAATAAAAAATTGTTATTTAATGGATTGACAGGTGCTTGTTTTTGCATAACTTCATCCGAATATCAGGTACTTGAGCCACTATTGAATGATACGGAAAAATTTGAATCGGAATATCCTTCTGATTTGCAACGATTGTACAAATTAGGTTATCTGACGGAGTCTGATTTTGATGAAATTGCCTATATGAAGTATAAAAACCGGCAAGCAGTGTTTCAGAATAAAGCCTATCATCTCACCATCAATCCTACTTTGGAATGCAATTTCCGGTGCTGGTATTGCTATGAAGAGCATCCAAAAGGCTATATGAGCAAAGCAACCATAGCCAGAATCAAACGTCATATTACATACATG
>JAITTF010000256.1 GCA_031287215.1 Bacteroidales bacterium | reverse complement strand
TAAAATGATCGTTACGGTAGAAAAAAGAGACAATACTTTTTTATTATTATTAAAATATCAAATTATAGGCTCTCGTTGGACGCATGATTATGTTTTTAAAAATTCATTAGGTTTTATAGATTTTCCCATAACTATTATTAAAGAAAACAGAGCGATTGCAAAAAAAATCATGTCCAAAGCCAACTCTGATACACTTGTTTTTACTGCTTCATTACAATATAACACTTCCGATAATATCAAAGGTCTGGTTATTACTTTAGATAATGATATTGCCTATACATATCATTTTACTTATGATGAAAAAAACAATCCCTTTTATGAGAATTTTTTAAACTTGGTGGACGTGTCTAATATGGCATGGTTTAGTTCTCCCAATAATATTACAGCCTATAACGAAGACAAAACTTCAACTGAAATCACCTCTTTCTCATACGAATATGATAAGAAAGATAAATGGCCTTTAAGTTTTATAAAAAAAAGAATCCGTACTCCTGATTTTCCATCTCTTAATTACAGTGAAGAGTACGTTAAAATAGAATATTAACATTATTAAAAACACTAAATATTATAATTATGAATGATATGTTGAATTTTGAACCTAAAAGAGTATTTTATTATTTTAATGAAATTTGCAAAATACCAAGAGCTTCTAAAAAAGAAGAAAAAATTATTGCATGGTTGCTTGAAACCGGAAAATCATTGGGAATAGATACTAAACGCGATGCCGCAGGCAATGTCTTGATGACTAAGTCGGCTACTCCCGGTAAAGAAAAAGTTACTCCCGTTATTTTTCAAAGTCATGTGGATATGGTCTGTGAGAAAAACAACGACACGCCGTTTGATTTTGATCATGATGCCATCCAACCATACGTAGATGGTGAGTGGCTAAAAGCAAAAGGTACTACCCTTGGTGCTGACGATGGTATCGGAATGGCTATGGCATTAGCCATTATGGAAGCTAAAGATATAGAACACGGTCCTATAGAATGTCTCTTTACAGTGGATGAAGAAACAGGACTTACAGGTGCTAACGAGCTAAAACCTGGATTTATGAAGGGCAAAATGCTCCTCAATCTCGACTCCGAAGATGAAGGTGAATTTTTTATCGGTTGCGCCGGCGGTATGGATACTGTAGCTACCCTCGATATGGAATTTGAAGACGAAATTCCTGAAAATAGCGTTGCTTATACTATATATGTGAAAAATTTGCAGGGCGGTCACTCAGGAGATGACATCAACAAAGGTAGAGGGAATGCCGTCAAATTATTAGCGCGAATCCTTTGGAATGCTTATCAGGATTATGATGTACGAATTGCCGATATTAAAGCAGGCAACCTCAGAAATGCTATTGCCAGAGAAGGATATGCTATCGTTACTGTTCCAAAAGAAGAAGCTCCTGCACTTGAAACCTATCTGAAAGAGATGGATAAAGTGTATAAAAAAGAGTTTTTTATAACAGATCCTGAAGTAGAAGTCTCTTTTGAAAAGAGTAAAATGCCCTCTCAGATTATGTTTGAACTATTGCAAATAGACCTGATTAATGCTCTCTTTGCTTGTCCTCACGGTGTGCAAGCCATTTCTCAAGATATTCCGGATTTCGTTGAGACCTCTACTAATCTCGCTTCCGTGAAGATTGAAGACGAGAAGATTATTATTACTACTAGCCAAAGAAGTTCGGTAGAATCTAAGAAAAAAGCAGTTGCTGACCGAGTAGCAGTCGTCTTTTACATGATTGGTGCTGACGTTGTTCATGGAGAGGGATACCCCGGTTGGACACCTAATCCGGAAGCTGAAGCCGTAAAACTTTTGACTACCGCTTATAAAAACATCTTTGGTAAAGAGCCACTCGTAAAAGCTATTCATGCCGGTCTTGAATGTGGACTCTTTTCCGAAAAATACCCTGATTTAGATATGGTTTCCTATGGACCTACTCTAAGAGGTGTACATTCACCGGATGAAAAATTATTAATTCCAACGGTTAAAATGTGCTGGGACTTAACAGTGGAATTTTTAAGGATTTTATAAGTATTTGATTAACTTTACAAATTACTCAACTTCGTACTGCTTAAATTGGATATCGTAAGCCAATAGTTTGTTTGCAGCCCCAAGATTTGCTTGCACATATTGTTTACACAAACAACAAGATTCCTGATAAAAAAGAGGATTATTTTCGAACATTTCTACTTTTTCAATCATTGTATGAGCAGAATGAATAGAAAAAGCTCCACCAGATGTTACTAATGCTTCTGCCTCATTAAATTTATGGTAATGAGGTCCGAAAAAAATAGGAATTCCATATACTGCGGCTTCAATAGTATTGTGTAAACCGGTTTTAAACGCACCACCTATGTAGGCAATTTCTCCATATTGATAGATTTTGTTCAACATGCCCATCGAATCTAAAATCAAGACTTGCACATGCTCAATTGTTTGAAAATCCATTGAAGTATAACATAGTGTATCAAAATTTTTAAAAAGAACGAGTATTTTATTAATATGTTCTTTATCAATAAGATGTGGCGCTATAATCAATTGATATTCATTAGAAAAATGCGTTAAAAAAGACTTTAATACCATTTCATCAGGAATCCATGTACTGCCTGCCACTATTAATTTTTTATCCTTTTTAAATTTATTAACAAATTCAAATTGCTGATTTTGATTGGCAATAGTCAATACTCTATCAAAACGGGTATCACCAATAATTTCAACATTTTCAATACCAATACTTTGAAGTAATTCTGAAGATTTTTTATCTTGGACAAAAAAACAAGAAGCCTGCTGAAGGTTGTTAATAAACCATTTACCCCATATTTGAAAAAAGGGTTGTGAGGGTCTAAAAATGGCTGATATATAATAAAATGGTACGTTATTTTTTTTGAGTTGATGCATAAAATTGTACCAAAACTCATATTTGATAAAGAAAAAAACGGTAGGTTTCACAATCTCAATAAATTGTTTGGCATTCTTAGTAGAATCTATTGGCAAATAGATTACGATATCTGCAATCGGATCATTTTTTTTATATTCAAAACCTGAAGGAGAATAGAAAGATACCAGAATGGTAGCCTGCGGAAATTTAGATTTAAACTTCTCTATAACCGGCTTAGCTTGTTCAAATTCACCAAAAGAAGCACAATGAAAACAAGCAATGTTCTTTTTCTTGGAACAAAGAATTTTTAATTTTTGTTTCCAATTTTTCCGACCTTTTATCCACAAAGCCGCTTTTTTATCAAAAGGAGAAACTAAGAATATCGCAAACCAGTAGCTATAAATAGCAAAAGAATATAAAAAACGCATGTTAATTATAGTAATACTTAACTACTTTTTTCTTTTCATGTAAAGGGATAACCCAACCAATTTTCACCCCAAGAAACAGTGAAAATTTATAGATTGACATCTGTTCCGGTTCAACATTAAAAGCATAAGATCTATTGAATTTTGTCCACATCTCAGCCACTTCCACACCAGCATAGAAACTGGCTACTCTCACTTTATGCATAAATAAATAACCGAAAAATTGCGACATATAAAAACCAGATGATCTACGGTCGTACAGTTTCTTGTAATCTCCCTCAAATTGAAGAATCCTATTAGATGAAGGGTCCGGAATATTAATATATATTTTGTGATTGATATAGCCTAAATCGCCATGCAACCAAAGACCTGAATTTCTCCATCTATCTAAGGCAAAAATCTTTCCAAAACCAGCATTGATAGAAAAATATCTTCCTTCAAAATAGACCGTTGTAGCCCTACCCCACGCATCTATAATATCATTATGCGAATTAATTACATCTCCAAATAACGATTGTAAAAATGATATTTCATAATTTTTTAAATTTGAACCAAATTTATAGTCAAAATGTGCACTCCATGTCCAATTGGAAGCAGTTTTATAATTTAATCCGATTCCAAGAGTAAAATTACTTTTGAAAATATCTGCTAAATTCCCAAAAGGAAATTGATAGCCAAAACACGCATCAATCCAAATCATTTTCGTGGTCGTATCAATAGGTTTAGAATCCCTATCCTGAGACATTAATATATTATGATTCAATAATATAAAAAACAAACCGAATATTAACACCAAATATTTACGCCAACTCATCATCACATTGTTTAGAATTTGCAAAGGTACAAAAAAAATAGTTATAGTTTTTTTATTTCAAGTTCTGAACAAAAAAAAATTGTAACTTTGCAAGTTTAAATAATAACGATCTAAGCATCATGGAATACTATTATTACCCCGATTTATCTGCTGATATTATAAAACTCACTCAGAATGAGTTCACGCATTGTGTAAAGACTTTACACCATAGAATTGGAGATAAAATTTTGCTGACTGATGGGAAGGAGAATCTTGCGGAAGGAGAAATTGTTTCCGTTACTAAAACGGAATGTCTCATCACTTTATTAAATCGGAAAGAGGGAAAAGATTTTAGAAATTTTTCACTTCATATTGCTATAGCACCCACTAAAAACAGGGAACGTATTGAATGGTTTCTTGAAAAATCTATAGAAATCGGTATCGAAAAAGTGTCATTTATGATTTGTGAGCACTCTGAAAGAACACATTTAGATTTAGATAGACTTAATAGAGTTGCAATTTCTGCCATAAAACAGTCTAAAACAACTCTTTTGCCTAAGATGGAAATATTAACATTTGATGAATTAATGACCAAATATGCGTGGATTGACCAACAGAAGTTTATTGCTTGGTGTAATCCCGATAGTGAAACCTCACAACTAACTTCACTATTACAACCTCAAGAAGATGTTTTGTTACTTATAGGACCAGAAGGAGATTTTTCCTCAAAAGAAATTCAAAACGCTAAGAATCAACATTTTAAAGAAGTATTATTAGGTAATAAGAGATTGCGTACTGAAACTGCAGGACTATATTGCTGTTGCGCTGTTGCACTTACTAACTCTTTTACGGCTTTGCAAGCCAAACATTAGGATTCAGATTGGTATTGTTCTGCCAAACTTCAAAATGCAATTCGCCACCGGGATTATTTTGAGATTTAGAAATCGAACCTATTTTTTGCTTTGTTTTGACTTTATCCCCTTTTTTGACCACTATATTAGCAATATTTTGATACACAGTAAGATATTCTCCATGCCTAATCATCAGCACTTTAGTTCCAAGAATATCTAAAATACCTGTAACCTCTCCATCAAAGATAGTTCTAACAACTGTACCATTTTCCGATAAAATATCTACTCCTTTATTTTCAATTATCACTGAGGGAACATCGGGGTGCGGATATCTGCCGTAATCGCTGGTCTTCACCCCTTTTGCAACAGGCCACGGAAGTTTTCCTTTATTACTCACAAAAGAGTTAGAAAGAGCAATTTCTTCGTCTGAAAGCACAATATTGGATTTATTGGATTTTGTTTCTGTAGCTGTTTTATAGCCGGTTGTTGAAGAACTTTTTGAGGTAATCGCAGTAGCTTTCCCTTTATTTTTTGCTTTAGCTTCTTTCGCCTTTTTAGCGTTAGCAGCGGCTATTTCATCTTGAATTGCGTTTTTTATTGCGGCATCTAACTCGTTGCGTTTTTTTGTTTTGATTTTTAAATCATTTTCTAATTGTTTCTCTTTTTTCTTTAACTCTTCGGTAGTCCTGGTTTTTTCCGATTTATCGGTTTCCAATTGTACTATCTCTTTTTCTTTATTGTCTAACAGATTTGATTTTTCATGTTTTATGGCTAATATTTCTCTATTTTTCTTTTCGATCTCTTCTCTGGTTTGTTTGATCTGTTCAACTTGGTAAGCCACGTTATCGGCAAATAGAGAGTAGTATTTAAAACGTCTAAACATTTGCGTAAAATCTTCAGCAGAAATCAAAAATGCAATTTTATTAATCATTTTACGATTTTTATAGGCAAGATAAACTACCCTTGAATAATCTGCTTTCATGTACTCCAGTTTTTTGTCCAAAGAACGTGAAAGTTTTATGTTATCTTCCAACTCCTCTTCCAAATTAAGTAACTCCTTATTAAGAAGTGTAATTAGAGCTTCACGATTTGAAATCTGTTTACGTAGTACTGTTAATTGTTGTAGATTGACTTCTTTATTTTTTTTAGTTTGATTATAAAGTCTATTTGTATTCGCAATCTCAGTTTCTATCTGTTTTTTGCTGTTTTTTAACTGTTCACTTTTCTTATTCTGTGCAGAAACAGAGTAAGTTAGAAACAGAAAAAACACGATCAAAGCAAAAAAAATCTTCTTCATCAATTCATATAAAATACCTTGCAAAGTAAAGAGAATTTCTTTAAATTTTTTTTTATCCAAATATATTTACTAACAATCGAATGTTAATAAACAATGCTAATCTATATGGTAATCATAAAAAAAGAGCCGAAAACCATTCGACTCTTAAAAAAAAAATTAATATGAATGATTAATTCGTAGCCTTTTCCAATCGTTTCATTACTGAAAACAGGAACAGTGCAGCTAATAAACAACAAGCAATCAATACGCCCCACACGCACCACAATGGAATACTACTTTCCCAAATAGCTGCGATAACGGAAGTTAAATAATTGCCTAAGGCTGTGGCTGCAAACCAACCACCCATCATCAAACCTTTCAATTTGGGTGGTGCTACTTTAGATACAAATGAGATGCCCATAGGACTAAGCAATAATTCTGCAAAAGTCAATGTCAAGTAAGTACCTATCAACCAATTAGGATTCAATAAAATATCGCTCACACCACCCACTCCTTTGAGTTCTGCCGGTGATTGTAGTCCAAAGGAGCCAATTGCCAAAATGGCAAATCCGGCAGCAGCAACTAACATGCCATAACCAATTTTTCTGGGTGTAGAGGGTTCTTTTTTTATTTTAGCTAACCAAGCAAAAATAGCAATAGAGACAGGGGTTAAAGCTACTACAAAAAAGGGATTAAATTGTTGAAAAATCTGAGGCGTAATGGCAACTTCAGCAGGCATTGCTAAGTATTTAACACATACTAT
>JAITTF010000141.1 GCA_031287215.1 Bacteroidales bacterium | reverse complement strand
TGGTTTCTACGAAAGAAGAGGTTGCTTGGAAGAAAAATATAACGCTTACTAAAAATCAATTAGCTATCTTAAAAAGTTTAGATTGTGGTGTATAAAATAGAGGGGAAAGTTAGGTATTTCATACTCTTTGAGCGAACAGCAGGCATTGACCAGTGCGTTAGATTATGTAAATGCGCAAGCATATAAATGGGAAGATGCCGAAATGGAGGCATTTGTAAAACAAGTAAGAAATGACACAAATGCCACATATTATCCTACAGGAGAACTGGTAATTTCCAAAGATTATTTGGGTGGTTCAAATGCTTTTCGTTTATCGTGGAAATTTAGTATATGTTCTATGATACCAGAAAATGAACAGTTAATTTATGTAGATGCAAATAATGCCAATATTATTAATGATATACCACTAATAATGGATGCGAATGTTAGTTGTACGGCGCAAACAATGCTAAGTGGAACTCAAACCATAATTGGTGATACTTATTCCGGTACTCCGGGTATCTATATGATGCGCATAGTTATGGAGAATGGGGAGGTGATGCTGAAAAAGATGGTAAAAAAATAAGATATTATTATCGTAATATATTAATTTCCAATGATATTATGAATTTAGATAATAAATTAATCCTTCAAAACAAACAGCAAGTTAGATTTGTAGAAATATCAGATTTGCTATATATTCAAGTTTCACACGCCGACTGCACATTTTACTCTGAGACCAAGAAATCTTTTAAATTTGCAATTCCGCTTACAGCACTCGAAAAATTGCTGCCCAAGGGCTTTATTAAAATAAACAGAAACATGGTCGTAAATGTAGATAAAATTGATTTCATCAACCTCAAAACTCATTCCATTACAATGATCAATGGAGATGTGATGATCTGCTCAGAAGAGGGCAGCATGAATATGAAAAAAGTGATGACTACTTAGTGCTTGACTTGTTTTTTATTGTAGTGCAAAAAAAGAATGCATCAAAATAAAATTATAGCGTTAAAAACGATTTTTTTTACTACCTTTGTACCCTCAAAGGTAGTTTTTCTTTTTTGCTCATTATCAGAAATTTAAGAAATAATAGAAATTTAAGAAATACACAATATAAACAAAAAAACATTTTTTTTTATGAACACAGCAATTGATAGTATCCTTGCCAAGTATGACAATAGCGGAAGAGATTCGCTTATTGCCTTACTACAGGAGATTCAAGAAGCAGACGGCTATCTATCGGAAGAGGCAATCGTTAAGACCGGAAAAACGTTGAATATTCCTACCAGTAAAATTTACGGAGTGGCTACTTTTTACAATCAGTTTAGATTTGAACCTGAAGGCAAATACCATATTCAGGTTTGTCGTGGTACCGCATGCCATGTACTTGGCTCTTTGACAGTTCTTCAGGAATTGGAAAAAGAGTTGAAAATTAAAGCAGGTCAAACTACTCGCGATGGTTTATTTAGCATTGAAGTAGTAGCTTGTATCGGAGCTTGCGGTTTAGCCCCTGTCATTAATGTTAACGGGATGTTTCACGCCAATGTTAAAGCCGACAGTATAGGTCAAATAGTAGAAACTTATAGAAATAAAGAATAATATGGCAGCCGAAATTAAACAAAGAACAGACATGCTGATTGCTTTATTAAGAGGCGATCAGAAAAATGATACTCAAAAAGAGTTGAGTATTATTAAAAGAGAGGTTATTGATAAACCTGTCATATACATTGGTGCAGGTACTTGCGGTTTAGGCGCAGGAGCCGGCGAAACGATCATTGCTGTTAAGGACTATCTTACTGCTAAAAAAATTGACGCTACCATCATGGAAGTGGGTTGTATTGGCTTGTGTAAAGCAGAACCTATTGTAGATGTACAACTTCCGGGCAAAAATAGAGTCTCTTTTAGAAATGTTACCTCCGATAAAGTAGAGGATGTATTGAATGCTGCTTTTACAGATGATGCTAAAAGCCAGAGAACTATCGGACAAATTGCCATTGCTAACAACACGGCATGGAGTGGGATAGAGGACTTTTACAAACACCCATTTTTTATCAGCCAAAAACGTATTGTCTTAAAAAATTGCGGTTTAATAGACCCTGAAAGTATTGAAGAATACATCGCTTTCGGTGGTTATCGTAATCTTTTGACTACTATCTCTTCATGCAATGGTGCGGAGGTATGTGATATCATGGAAAAGAGCGGTTTAAGAGGTCGTGGCGGCGGCGGTTTTGCTACCGGAAAAAAATGGAAAATTGCTCAAAGTCAGAATAGCGAACAGAAATATCTGATTTGTAATGCAGACGAAGGTGATCCTGGTGCTTTTATGGATAGAGCCGTTATTGAAGGTGATCCACATCGCCTAATCGAAGGTATGGCTATCGGTGCTTATGCTATCGGTGCTTCTATCGGTTATGTTTATATCCGTGCCGAATACCCACTGGCTATCAAACGTCTTAAAATTGCAATCGCCAAAGCTAAAGAATATGGTTTATTAGGAAAAAATATCTTCGGCACAGGATTTGATTTTGAATTAAAAATTAAAATGGGTGCCGGCGCATTCGTCTGCGGTGAAGAAACCGCTTTAATCAATAGTATTGAAGGAAAAAGAGGAATGCCTCGCCCAAGACCTCCATTCCCTCCGGTAAGTGGTCTATTTGGAAAACCTACCGTCATTAATAATGTAGAAACTTTTGCCAATGTGCCCGAAATTATGGGTAAAGGCTGGGAATGGTTCAGCTCTATTGGTACTGCTACCAGCAAAGGAACGAAAGTTTTTGCTTTATCAGGAAAGATTTTCAATACCGGTTTGGTAGAAATCCCGATGGGAACTACTATTCGCCACATTCTATTTGATATTGCCGGTGGTATTGCTAATGGCAAGAAATTTAAAGCGGTTCAAATTGGCGGTCCTTCCGGCGGTTGTATTACCGAACAAAATTTAGATATCCAAATTGATTATGAATCACTTCTTAAAGTGGGCGCTATGATGGGATCCGGTGGTTTGGTTGTCATGGATGAAGATAACTGTATGGTCGATGTGGCTAAATTCTTCATGGATTTTATCCAACGTGAAAGCTGCGGAAAATGTATCCCCTGTAGAGAAGGAACCCGTAGAATGCTCGAAATATTAGAAAGTATTACTACAAAACCGGTTCATAATGGCGAAAATTCTGCTTTAGAGAGAATGAAAGGCGTTATGCAATTGGAAAAATTAGGACAAGTGATTAAAGATACTTCACTCTGTGGTCTTGGTCAATCAGCTCCTAATCCGGTTTTGAGTACCCTTAAATGGTTTAGACATGAATATGAAGAACATATTTTTGAAAGATCTTGCTCAACAAGAATTTGTACCGAATTGAGAAAGTACAAAATTCATGCAGATGCTTGTACCGGTTGCGGTTTATGTGCTAAAAAATGCCCCGTAAGCGCAATTATAGGCTCGAAGAAAGCTCCTCACTTTATTGTGGATGAAAAATGTATAGGTTGTGGTTCGTGTATAGAAACTTGCAACTTTAAAGCAGTTGAAATGATTTAATCTTAAAAAAACAGACACTATGAGTATTTTTATAGAAGTAAATGGTAAAAAATTAGAAGCTTTTGAAGGCGAAACCATATTAAGTACCTTAAAAAGAAACGGCATCAGAATCCCTACACTGTGCCATATGAAAAATTTTATTCCTTCAGGTGCATGCCGTATTTGTGTAGTTGAACTTATTGGAAGCCCCAAATTAGTTACGGCTTGTTCATTCCCTGTTTATGATGGAATGAGAATTTTAACCCACTCAACAAAAGTTGCAGAAGCCAGAAAAACAATTATAGAACTATTACTTTCAAATCACCCTGATGATTGTTTGTATTGCCTTCGTAATGGAAATTGCGAATTGCAAAACCTTTCAAAAGAGTACCACGTTGTTGAAAGACGTATCCGTGGCAAAAAGAATAGTTTTAAATTGGACCACTCAGGACCCAGCATTGTACGTGACCCTGAAAAATGTATCCTTTGCGGACGTTGCGTTCGTGTATGCGAAGAGGTGATGTCGGTAGCATGTATTGATTATATTAATCGTGGTAGCAAAACCTTAATCGGTACTACGATGGGAAAACCGTTAAATACGTCAAGCTGCGTTAATTGTGGTCAATGTGTGATGGTTTGCCCTACCGGAGCTATTACAGAAAGAAACAATTTGGGATTGGTACAAGAAGCCTTAAATAATCCTACTAAAACGGTTGTAGTGCAATATGCACCTTCTATCACAGTTTCTATTGCAGAAGCATTTGGTATGAAACCGGGTAGAGACCTCAATGGCGTGATGAATGCTGCGCTCCGTAAAATTGGTTTTAAATTTGTCTTTGACTCTACTTTTGGTGCTGACTTAACCATCATGGAAGAAGCATCCGAACTGATTGATAGAGTTACTAATGGCGGAACACTCCCCATGTTTACCAGTTGCTGTCCTGGTTGGGTAAAATTTGCTGAAGAATTTTTCCCTGATTTCTTAGATAATCTATCTACTTGCAAATCTCCTCAACAGATGACCGGTGCTGTGATCAAGAGTTATTTTGCGCAACAAGCTAAATTAGAACCTAAAGATATCTTTTCGGTTTCTGTAATGCCTTGTACTGCTAAGAAATTTGAATCACAACGCGCTACTATGGGACAAAATAATGTTCCTGATGTTGATATAGTGCTTACTACCAGAGAATTAATCGAAATGATTAAACTTTATGGTATTGATATGAACAGTATTGACCCTGAATTAACGGATACTCCGCTTGGCGTAAGAAGTTCGGCAGGAAAAATCTTTGGTGCTTCAGGTGGTGTTATGGAAGCTGCTTTAAGAACTGCTTATAAAATGATTAGCGGTGATGAGTTGATAAACTTTAGAATCAATGCTGTCAGAGGTTTTGAAGGCAGAAAAGAGGCTAAAATCGACATTAATGGATTAGAAGTTGGTGTTGCCGTTGTCAGTGGATTAGCTAATGCTAAAGCCCTCGTTGAAGAGATTAGAAATGGAAGAAAAGATATTCATTTTATCGAAGTGATGACCTGTCCGGGAGGTTGTATTGCCGGTGGTGGTCAACGTATTGGTGCCGATGAATCAGTTATCGCTGCACGTATGAAAGGTCTTTACGATATTGATGAAAGAGAAACGATCAAAGTATCCCATAAAAATCCTGAAATTATCGAATTATATGATAAATTCCTTAAAAAACCGTTAGGACATAAGAGTCATGAATTACTTCATACTACTTATCAAAAAAGAGATGTCTTAATGTAACCTACATTATTATTATTACTATTAATACTCCCCTCAACCCCAACCGGAAGCGGGGAGTATTGCTTTTAAAACGGCAATTTTCGATTATTATGATAAATATTCCTAATTTTCAGACAGTTAACATTTCTGATATTGCACTGCGAAAAGAGTTAATAGCGTATTTAAAAACATTTTTATTACCAC
>JAITTF010000048.1 GCA_031287215.1 Bacteroidales bacterium | reverse complement strand
TAAATAAATTATGCCTAAAATTTCAGATTTTTCCAACAAAGATGGCATTCGTCAAATCAGCAAGCGTGATGAACAATTTTCGTCCTCTTGCCCCTATTTTTTGGAAAAAATATGACAATCTTGGTCTAACTTTTTCGAAAAAATAGCTTGTTTTAGATGCTATTTTTTGTATATTTGTAGCGTAAAATAATTAACAATAAAGAATAATGTACATTAAAATAAAGGTGTTTCCACTGTATGCTGTATCAAATTTTATTAACACTTAAGATAAAGATATGACATATCTCGTTTCTCTTATCAGCGAACATTTGCTTCCGAACTTTCTGTTTATCAAAGAAATGGAAGGAAAATACGATGAACTTTTGTTTGTAACTACCCAAGAAATGGAAGACAAAGCCATTTCAAACCGATTGGAGAAGGCGCTTGGATTAAACAATCGCAGCGTTGGTTGTATCAAGGTTTTCAATGACAACTTGAATAAAACCATTGGTGAATTGAAGGAAAGCCAAAGTTCATTCAGCGATGGCGATGAGTTTATTGTCAATATTACCGGCGGAACCAAACTGATTTCTATTGCTGTTTACGAGCATTTTAAGGCGCTAAATACCCTGTTCTATTATATTCCCATCAGTAAAAACACAATTTATAATGTGCAAACTGCTACCGAAGAGCCGATGAAATACCAAATCAATGTAAAAGAATATCTTGCCTTGTACGGACTGACTTTTACCTGCGAAAATACAGTTAAGCGACAAGACAACAAAGGAGCAGTTTTTGAAACCTATATTTGCAACCATATTAAAAATGAAAAGAGGCTGAAAGAAGGTTTTATTTACCGTGGCGTAAAACTTTTCCGTGCAGATTCCGGAAAAGTAAACGATAATGAAATTGATGTGATATGGACGGCTGGTAATCAGATTTTTGTCAGTGAATGTAAAGTTTCGTTGAGATCCAATCCCATGACTACCGCCCCCGAATATTTAGACCAAATCATGTATAAATTAGCAGCTATATCAAAAGATTTCGGTTTGCGGGTAAATCCTTATATTTTCACACAGCATAACCTCTATTCCACCGACTTCAATGAAGCCCGAAAAAAAGCCATCGAAAAGCGAATGAAAATTTTGGGTATCAAAGGGTTGTATGGAAAAAACGAATTAAAAGAAAATAAATTAAATTTATAATATTATGGCACGAAAAGTATTTGTCAGTTTTTTAGGAATGGGAGGACAAAATGGTTACACTCCTGTTGTATATAAAAGAAATGGGCAAAACACTGCTCAAAAAAGGGAATTTGTTCAAACTGCAATTCTTGAATTATATCCTCACGAAGATATAGACAGAATTATACTTCTGACTACCAAAGAATCAGAAGATAAGCATAAACAAAAACTAAAAGAAGAGTTAAACATGATAGGAGTTGATAAAAGCAAATATGTCGAAATCTCAAATGTTAGTAGTGATTTAACTATGCTTGATGCGGCTTGGGAATGGTTTGGACAATTGCAAAGTTTTATTGAAAAAGACGATACAATCATTTTGGATGTAACGCACGGATTTAGAATTATTCCAGTTGTATTTTCCGCTGCAATCGGGTATTTGAAACGTGCAAAAAATGTTTTCGTTGAAAGTGTCTTATATGGAGTGTTCGAGGCAAAAGAAGAAGAAAAACCGATTGTCGATGTCAAAGATTTTTATACAATCAACGATTGGGCAGAAGGTGTAGGGCGGCTAATTGACGATGCAGATGCAAGTTTTTTGAAGAAAGTGGCTCAAAAAGAAACCGGCGCCGGTTTCGCCGGGCTTAATAATGATCAATTATTACGGCATATTGAAAATTTGACAAAAGCAGTTCGCAATATAGAACTGCAAAAAATTGAAAACAACGCAAAAGTGGCTTTAGGGGAAGTTCAGAAAAGCATGGTTAACGCCAAGCCGCTTGAGAAACAAATATTGGAAATGATTGTTGAAAAGTTTACTCCGCTCATAAGCGAACCGCCAACAAATGGAAAGTATTCCAAAGAATATCTGTCACTTCAAATCAGATTGATTGAATTATTGGCGCAACACGGCTTGTATATGCAATGTTTCACTGCAATGCGCGAATGGCTCGGTTCATTGGGAGTAGCAATTTTAGGTGATTATTCTTTAATCTCGAAAAAGACAGATGAAAGAGCACGACGTTATGCAGATATTTTTGTTAGGATGCTCCAATATAAACAAGAGGATTGGACATTTGATAATAATATAGACGAAAGTAGAATGAAAGATAAATTGCGTCCTTCATATATAGCCATTGATACAGCATTAAGCGGTATAGATGCAATTCAAGATTTGCTTACAAAGATGACTAAAGTCAGAAATGGATTCGACCACGGGTGGACAGGAAAACATATAAGTGGAGTGCCGGAAAATATCTCGGAAACATTTAAAAATGCAAAAGATACACTTCTGTTAATCATTGATAATTGGGATGGCATATTAAATCACTTCAATCAAATGAATCAAAGTTCAGACAAATGCTAATCAACCTCTCTAACCATCCCTCTGTTAGCTGGTCTGCCAAACAGCGAGCCGCCGCCGAAGAGTTATTCGGTGAAATCCGCGACTTGCCGTTCCCTGCCGTTGACTCCACTGGCAATGATATGTATATCGAGCAACTTGCTCAAGAATATCTTAATATTATCGTACATAAATACTTCAGCAATCCTTTGCCTGTGGTACATATTATGGGCGAGATGACGTTTACTTTTGCAATGGTTAAGGCCTTGCAACAACGTGGGATAACTTGTGTGGCTTCAACAACCGAAAGGATTGCAACAGAAGAAAACGGAGTGAAAACTTCGGAATTTAGATTGACTTTGTTGCAACGAATAATATATTAATTATCAGATCATTGCAAGTTCTTATTTTCAACTCAATTTCGATACTGTTTTTATTAATTAACTGATAACAAATCAGTTGCTTAAAACAGAAACATTAAGCTAAAATCGATAATTGATTGATATTCAAAACCATCTCGTTGCAACAAAGTC
>JAITTF010000339.1 GCA_031287215.1 Bacteroidales bacterium | reverse complement strand
ATTGTTTCATTCGACTTTTACCTTCATCAGAAATCACACAATACTCTCTAACCATTTTCGTACTCATTTGAGCATTACAAAAAACAGTAGCATTATTTTGAAATCTATGGTGTTGAATTTGTCTGGATGCAATGACTCTGTCTCTTACAGCAGCACTTTTTTCTCCCTGAACTGATGAAGCTAATTCTTCATGACTAACAGGCACTACCTCAACATGAATATCAATTCTATCCATCAGAGGACCTGATACTTTATTAAGATATCGTTGTACTTCCCCTGTGCCACAGGTACAAGGCTTAGAAGGGTGATTGTAGTTACCACATGGACAGGGATTCATGGCTGCAATAAACATAAAAGAAGCCGGAAAATCAACAGAATATTGTGAACGGGAAATATTTACTACCCTATCTTCTAAAGGTTGCCGCATTACTTCTAAAACAGTTCTTTTAAATTCGGGCAATTCGTCTAAAAAGAGTACCCCATTATGTGCTAATGAAATTTCTCCGGGTTGTGGATGCGAACCACCACCCACTAAAGCAACATCGCTTATGGTATGATGTGGCGAACGAAATGGACGAATGGCAATTAGAGAAGTATATCTCCCCATTTTACCTGCTACAGAATGTATTTTGGTGGTTTCTAATGCTTCTTCTATTGTTAATGGAGGTAATATCGAAGGCAATCTCTTTGCTAACATTGTTTTTCCTGAACCCGGTGCTCCAATGAGTATCACATTATGCCCTCCTGCTGCTGCAATTTCTAATGCGCGTTTAATACTATCTTGCCCTTTAACATCTGCAAAATCAAATTCATAATTATTAAGACTCTTCTTGAATTCTTCATCAGTATTGATTTCTATTTTTGGTATAGGGTGATCATCTTTAAAAAAATCTATTACTTCTCGAATATTGGTTACGCCAAGTACATCAATTTCTTTGACTATTGCCGCTTCTTTTGCATTCTGTAAAGGAAGAATAACCCCTTTTTTGCCTCTTTTTTTAGCCTCTAAAGCAACTGATAACGCTCCTTTCACAGATTGTAAACTACCATCTAAAGATAATTCCCCCATAATAAAATAATCTTCAACATTCTTTAGAGGGATGATTTGTTCTGAAGCAATTAATATCCCCATGGCTAAAGTTAAATCAAAAGTAGAACCCTCCTTCCTAATGTCGGCAGGAGCCATATTGATCACAATTTTTTTTCCGGGAATTTTATATCCACAACTTTTGAGGGCGGTGTCTATTCTTTGTTGGCTCTCTTTGACAGCACTATCAGGTAACCCAACTAACAAAAAATTAATACCTATGTCAACATTTACTTCTACGGTAACAGGAATTGCTGCAACTCCCATTAATGCACAATTATAAGTTCTTATTAGCATCTTTTAGTTATTTAGAGGCTGCAAAGATACTATTTTTTTTAATATTAATAATAATTATTTTTAAATTATTACTATTCTGTTTTTGGGATGGTAAGTATTTTGAGTTCAACCGAACTTATTCCAAAGAAATTGTATTTCTCATATCTTCTGTATATCCAAAAGGTATATTCCCCTTTTTGATTAAAATATTTTTCAGGATAAGCGACTACTGTACTTATAGTACCTGTTTCATCTAAAATCTTATCATATTGAGGAATAATATTTTTTGCTGTTTCTGCACCATCAGGAGCAGTAATAATCATTACAAAAGACAACTGACTAAAATCGATTCCTTTATCATGATGAATGTCGAAAACCACTTTATAAGGATCTTTATTTTCATCAATATTGAGATGAAAATAGATGTCTTTCTCACTCCAATTCCAATCATTATTAGTAAAAGTTTGAGACTGAGAACCGACAATTTTTTCTTTATTACAGGAAAAAAAAGCAAAAGACAAAAATATGATCATGATATATAACTTGCCATTTGTACTCATAATAAACTGTTTAAATTAACTGATTAATTCTTTTTTTGAATTTGCAAAGGTACTATTTTTTTTTAGTACATTTGCAACCACAAAAAAATATATAAAGAGAAAAAAACAAAAAATGCAGAAACAACAAAAATTTTATGTCGTTTGGCAAGGCAGAATCTGTGGGGTATTTGATAATTGGCAAGACTGTCAAAAGCAGGTTTTAGATTTTCAAGGATCAAAATACAAATCTTTTACCTCCAAAAAAGAGGCTGAGAGTGCTTTTTTTGAAGGCTATCAAAAATATTATAAACATCATTCAACCACATTTAATTCTCAAAATAATTCAAATGCAAAACCTATTTTAAACAGTCTTTCCGTTGATGCTGCTTGCAATATGGTTACTAAAGAAATGGAATATCAAGGCGTATATACAGCTACTAAAGAGCTGATTTTCAGAAAAGGTCCTTTTAAAGGAGCCAGTAATAACATAGGTGAGTTTTTAGCATTAGTTCATGGACTAGCACTTTTGCAAAAACAAAACAAAAACATTCCCATCTATACTGATAGTGTTACTGCGATGGCATGGGTCAGGGACAAAAAACATAAATCTATTGTTTTGCCGACTGCGGAAAATGAAATAATTTTCGACCTATTAGAAAGAGCTCAACTTTGGCTCATCAATAACAATTATACAACACAAATAATGAAATGGGACACTCCAAATTGGGGAGAAATACCAGCAGATTTTGGCAGAAAATAATAGAAGTTATCCCCGAAGATGTCGTTGATAACTTCTTAAACTATAGGCGTATTTGTTACAATTTACTAATATCCAAACAATTTTTTCAAAGGAATCTCTTTTATTTTGGCAATTTTCTTCAAATATTTAAAATCAATTCTATCTTTAGAGCCTACTATGAGTACTGTAAATTGGGCAGGTTTAATATGTTGATTAAAATAGTTTTGCACATCAGCTAAAGTCATTCTGTCAATCACTTTATAAACAGTCTCGTTGTAATCGTAATCAATATGGTGGTCTTTACACCACATATAAGTCCAGAAGATGTCAGATTTAGTAGTTCTTGACGTTCTCAAATTATTGATTACAAACTCTTTACTCTTTTGGAAAGCATTTTCTGACATGGGCATTTCTCGGAGCAATTGATAGAGGACATCCATAGCTGCCGTCATTTTGTCAGCTTGCGTACCGATATAAGCATTTACATAATTTGAAAGTCCTGCTCTTGTAGCATTTGAGGTATAAGCATAAGCCGAATAAGCTAATCCGCGAGCTTCTCTAATTTCCTGGAAGATAATAGAGTTCATACCACCTCCATAATAAGCATTAAACATGGTTTGAAGCGGCATCAAGGCGGGGTCAAAGACCTTATCTTTAGCTATCAACATAATTTCTGCTTGCACCATATCATAATTAGCAAAATATACCATAGGTTTATCCATCGGCAACTCAGCATATTCTACTCTTTGAGGCACCTCTTTCAGGTTTTCGGGAGTTTTTAATTGTTTGAGCAAAGTGGATATTTGTGCCTTCTCTGTAGGACCATAGTAGAAAAATCCATGTTGATAGGAATTGAAAATTTTCACTATATCCACCAACTCCTGAGGATTAATTTTTCTAAGTTCTTTTTCGGAAATAATATCTGTAAATAAAGAATGGGCACCATATTTAGCATAATTGGCTAAACCACCGGACAAGATTGTGCGTTTGTTCTGTTTGCTATTACTGCGTTGTTTGAGAATATCTTGCACTAAATTATTGTAC